>VBAB01000308.1 GCA_005888525.1 Alphaproteobacteria bacterium | reverse complement strand
AAGCAGCGCTACCTCCATCCGATGCTGCGCGGCGAGAAGCGCGGCTTCTTCGGGTTGACCGAGCCTTCCGGCGGCAGCGACCCTGCACGCGCCATCCGAACGCGCGCGGTCAAGGACGGCAGCGACTGGATCATCAACGGCTCCAAGGTGTTCATCTCCGGCGCGGACCGGGCGCACTTCGGCCTGGTGTTCGCCCGCACCGACGCCGAGAAGGGCCGCGGCGGCATCACCTGCTTCATCGTCGATACCGACATGAAGGGGTTCCACGTGCGCCGTGTCGTGCACACGCTGCGCTCGTCGCACTACGCCACGGAGCTGCAGTTCGAGGACCTGCGTGTGCCGCACACCAATATCCTGGGCGAGGTTGGCAAGGGCTTCGCTATCGCCAACGACCGGCTCTCGCGCCAGCGCATTCCCTATGCGGCGGCCTGCATCGGCGTGGCCGTCAAGGCGCAGGAGCTCGCCATCGATTATGCCAAGCAGCGCGAGACCTTCGGGGCGCCGCTCGCCATGGATGATCGTCGACAACGAGCTCGACATCCGCACCAGCCTGTGGCTGACGCTCGCCGCCGCGCACAAGGCCGACACCGGGCAGCCCTACCGCATGGAGGCCGGCATGGCCAAGCTGGTCGCCAGCGAGGCCGGCGGGCGGGTGGTCGACCGCGCCATGCAGATCCACGGCGGCTACGGCATGACCAAGGACCTCCCCTTCGAGCGCTGGTACCGCGAGATGCGCATCCGCCGCGTCGGCGAGGGCCCCAACGAGGTGCAGCGCCACGTGATCGCGCGCGATCTGCTAGGCGCCGGATTGCGCTAGGCAGCCGGACGCACGCTAGCGACGGTCTCCATCCCAGCGCCTTCGGCGATTTGCGGCCGGTCGACGGCGTGGGTGGCGGTGAGGAGCAGCAACCCGGCCGCAGCGATGGCGGCAACGGAAGCGTCCTTGGCAGCAATCGGGTCGGAAGCTATGGGGTCAGACCCTTCGGTTCTGCGGGTATCCGCGTCTGACCCCAGCACTCACCGCTTGAAGATGGCGGCAGCCGCCGCCTCGTGCGCCTTCTTGGCCGCCAGCTCGCCCTGCACCCGCTCGATCTCCTGATGCAGCGCCGCGATACGTGCCTCGAGCTCGCTGACCGAGAGGGTCTCGAGGCTCTCCCCAAGCGTGACACCCTTGGGTGGCTTGGGCTTCAGGTCGTCCCAGTCCATGGCCTCCTCCTGGTCCGAGCGTCCAGAGTGAACACTTAACGGCAGCCGTCCAGGCTAAACCTCGCGATGGTAAGCCTTCGACGTAATCAGCCAGCGATCGTCGACCTTGTGATAGGAGAGGTAATCGACGAAGATCATATCGTTGATGCGCACGCGGACCTTGGCGAGCGCCTGGGTCGGCGAAGCCACGTCCAGCAGCAGCACCTGTTCCTCGCGCCGCGATCCCAGCGCCTTCGGCGACTTGCGGCCGGCCAGGATCTCCTTGTACTGCGCGGCCGGCCAGCAGGTCATCTTGCCTTCGCGAAAACCATGCAGCTGCGAGGTGGGGCCGAACACGCGATCGAACTTGGCCGTATCGCAGTCGTACATGAGATCGAGATAGAGCTGGACCGCTTCGCTCAGCTCTTGCGTCTGTGTCTTTGACATGACCCACTCCTTGTCTGGTCGAACGCGGCGGCGAGGGTCGCACGGCTGGCCTCTTGTCTCAACCCTCGACATCGGGCAAGCCTCGCTGCGAGCAAATGCCAATCTGACGGAGCGGAGCCATGGCCAGCGTGCCCGAGACGATGACGGCAATCGAGATCTCCACGCCCGGCGGGCCCGAGGTCCTGAAGCCGAAGACCATGCCCACGCCCAAGCCTGCGGCCGGCCAGATCCTGGTCAAGGTAGCGGCGGCGGGGGTCAACCGCCCCGACCTCATGCAGCGTGCCGGGCTCTATCCGCCGCCGCCTGGCCACTCGCCGCTGCCCGGCCTCGAGATCGCCGGCGAGGTGGCGGCCGTGGGCCCGGGCGTGACGCGCTGGAAGCTCGGCGACAAGGTGTGCGCGCTCGTCAACGGCGGCGGCTACGCCCAGTACTGCCTCGCCGAGGAGCCCATCGCGCTGCCCATCCCGGCGGGCCTCGACATGGTGCAAGCGGGCGCCGTGCCCGAAACCTTCTTCACGGTGTGGAACAACGTGTTCGAGCGCGGCCGCCTCACGGCCGGCGAATGGTTCCTGGTGCACGGCGGCACCAGCGGCATAGGCACCACAGCCATCCAGCTCGCCAAGGCCTTCGGCGCCAGGGTGATCGCCACCGCCGGCTCGCCCGAGAAGTGCAAGGCGTGCCTCGAGATCGGCGCCGACCGGGCCATCAATTACAAGACGGAGGACTTCGTCGCAGCCGCTCGCGACGCCACCGGCGGCAAGGGCGTCGACGTGACGCTCGACATGGTGGGCGGCGACTACACCGAGCGCAACATCGGGCGCATCGTGCAGATCGCCGTGCTCGGCGGGGCCGAGGTGAAGATCAACATCGCGCGCGTGATGATGAAGCGCGTCACCCTCACGGGCTCGACGCTGCGGCCGCGCACGCGGGAGGCCAAAGCCGGCTTCGCCCGCGCGCTGGAAGCCAAGGTGTGGCCGCTGCTCGCGTCGGGCAAGGTGCGGGTGGTGATGGATTCCACCTTCCCGTTGCCCAAGGCCGCCGATGCGCACCGCCGCCTGGAGTCGGGCCAGCACGTCGGCAAGGTGGTGCTGGTGGTGTGACGCGCCATATCGGATGGCCATGCAAGGCTGCCGGCGGACGATCGCTTAGAATCGTCTGATTCGGCCGATGCTGGAGTGTCAACGCGCTGCATCGGCGCACGGTGAAAACGATGAGGCACCTATGATCGGGGCGACGCCACAGTTCCCCGCGATCGACGACTGGCAGAAGATGAGCGAGGCCGAGCAGGATGCGCTGCTCGCGCGCATGGAGAGCGCACGGCGACGTGGCGCACTGCTCAATCGGCTGCTGACTGCTTTGGCCTGCACGGCCGCTGGCGCGGGCGTCGTCCTCGCGATTCTGAAGATGTGGTGAGGACTTCCGCTACCAAACCAGCGAGCGTAGGTTGGGTGAAGCGAAGCGCAGACCCGCGTGGGTGTCAGACCCTCCGGGTCTGACACCATGGTCAAACGCCTGTTGGAGCAATGGTATCAGACCCAGAGGGTCTGACACCTCTTACCACACCAGCGCCGACAGCGCGGCAACGGGGCGGAAGGGGCGCGAGGCGAACAGCTCAGCCAGCGCACGCTCGTCGAGGCCATCAGGCAGATGCACGGCGCTGGCGATGAACACCGAGCGCAGGCCGGCCCGGTGCGCACCGAGCAGGTCCGTGTCGACGCCATCGCCGATCGCCAGGATGCGCTCCTTCGGCACGTGGGAGCCTTTGATGCGGTCGATGGCGGCCAAGGTGCGCTCGTAGATCGGCAAGTAGGGCTTGCCGGCGTAGACGACCTCGCCACCCTTCTCCGCGTAGATCGCCGCCAGAGCGCCGGCGCAGTAGACGAGCTTGTCGCCCCGCTCCACCATCAGGTCCGGATTGGCGCAGATCATTGGCAGGCGGCGCGCGGCCAGACGCTCAAAGAGCCCCGCGTAGTCCGCCGGCGTCTCGCGGGTGTCGTCGTAAAACCCCGAGCAGACGATCGCCTGGGCTTCCTCGGCCGTGGCCAGCTTCACGCCGAGGCCGTCGAACAGGCCCTGGTCCCGCTCCGGACCGATATGCAAGAGCGGCTTGCCGGCCCAAGCCTCGATCAGCCCTCGCGTTGCATCCCCCGATGTCACCCCGCCGTCGTAGGCGGCCGGGTCGACGCCGAGCACGGTCATCTGCCCTACCACCGCGCTGAACGGCCGTGGTGCGTTGGAGAGCAGCACGACGATGCCACCGCCCGCTCGGAAGTTGCGGCAGGCCTCGCCGGCGGCATCGAACGCGCGCGCGCCGTTGTGCATCACGCCCCAGATGTCGACGATCCAGGCGTCGCACATGGGGGAAAGGCCGGCGATCGAGGGCAGGAGAGGGATGGCCGCGGGTGTCATGCGGCCTGACCTAGGGCAAATCCGGCTCGAGTGGAAGGGCGCGGGTCCCCTCTCCCCGCTCTTCCGCGGGGAGAGGGTTAGGGTGAGGGGCAGACGCGTGCGATGCCGTTCGTGGCTGCCCCTCACCCGACCCTCTCCCCATCGTGAAGGACGATGGGGAGAGGGAGAGTGACCATTCAAGCCGCCGCGGGCCCCGCGACCACTTCATCCTTCACCAACCGCGGCCCGCCGAACAGGGTGCCTTTGCCGAACAGCACGCCGAAGCCCAGGATGCGTGCCAGCAGCCAGTCATCCTCGATGCGCCCGACGATCAGGCTCAGGCCGAAGTCGGCCAGATGGCGGCACAGGTCGGAGGCGGGCACGCGACCTGCGGCAGCCGGCAGACCGTCGAGGAACACCGGGGCGTCGAGCTCGACGAATGCGAAACCCATCTCCTTGAGGGCGGCGAAGTCCATGTCGAGGTCGGTCACGTCCTCGAGCGCGAAGCGGAACCCCATTGCCGCCAGATCGCCGAGCGCCCGGACATGGCCGGGCGTGAAGGTGCGCACATCGCCTTGCGCGAAGCAAAGGACGAGACCCATTGTCGCCCCGTTTCCAGGACCGCTGGCGGCAGCGTCGAGGAAGGCTTGGTCGGTGAGTGAATCGCCGGCCATCGTCGCCAGTACCGCGCCTTCCCGACCGCGCCGGCCGAGCCGTCCCGCCACGCGCGCGGCGCGCACCATCTTGGCGGCATCGATGCGCGGCATCAGGCCGGAGCCCAGCGCCGCCTGCGCGTAGTCGCGCTGATCGAGCGTGGCTCCGTCGGCCGTGAGCAGCCGCATGCTCACCTCGAAATGCCGCGGCCGACCCTCCACGAGGGCGTGGATCGGCTCGAGCAGGACCTCCATGCGCTCCGCCGCGACAGCCTCGGCGATACGCGCGAGCTGGGGATTGAGCTGCGGAGGGGCGCCGGGTGCCGGCCCGGCCTGCTCCGGGCTGGGCTCGGACCTCGGCATCGGCCACCACGCGGGCACTTGGCCGGCGGGAGCAGCGGCCTCCGCTTGCCCGGCAGGATCACGCATCGTACGCGCCGTGGCTTGTAAAGCCGAGAGCGAGCGGCCGACCATGGCCTCGACCTCCTGGCCCGGCTCGGAGGGGGCGGCGAGACGCTCGCTCCCGGTTGCCGTGTTGAGCTCGTCCGCGAGCTTCTTGATCAGGTCCTGGATGAGCTCGACGCTCATGTCGGGCTGCGACGCGTCGGGCAGGCGCGGCGGCTCGCTTGCCTGCGGGTCCCCCGCCGCCAGCGGCGGCGCAGGATTGGGGTCTGTCGCCGCAAAGGGCAGCGATGGTTCCCGTGACGGGCGGTAATTGAACGGGTCGCCGGCATGCGGCTGCGGCAACTCGTCGGCCGGCCGCGGCGGCTCGGTTATCACGGTTTCGGCCCAGCGCGCGGCTTCAGCGGCAGGCGAAGGCTCGCGCTTGGTCCGCTTGCCAGCGACCGGGGCAACGGCGATCTGGGACTCGGCGGCAACGATCGAGCGGCGCACCAGCATGTGGAACGAGAGCAGCGCGGCATAGACGCCAAGCGCGGCAACCGACCCCATCCACAGCGCCAACCCGAGCCGCAGCAGCAGCCAAGCGCCGATCGCGCACGACAGCACCGTCACCGAGAACACGACGAAGGCATCGCTGTAGCGCGGGTTGTGGGGTAGACTGTCGTCGGGAACCGCAAATTGCTGTGTCATTGCACCCCGGCTCGCGTTGCGTCGGAATCGAATCGACGCCAGCAGCTTCCACGAACCCTTCTGGCATACGCAACCCTGCCGCCACGGCTGTCACCAGCTTTCGGCGGAGTTGGCATCCAGCGCAACGGCTCCTGATGATTTTGCAGTCTTTTGGATCGAGACCTATCTTGGGAATTGACCAGCGGACAGCGTTGGTCGAGCCTTGCCCGGAAACTTCAACGGAACAGCAGCATGGCGGCGCGAACCTCGCATGAGCGATTGGTTCCGGAACTCCTGTCGTTCGACGTGTTCGGAACGCTGGTCGATGCGCGCACCCACACCTACGCGGCGTTCCAATCGATGCTGACCGATTGCGGAGCGACCGATACCGACGTCAAGGCGTTCTGGGAGCACTGGGAGGAGCGCAACATTGCGCACTATTGGGAGCCCTATCGGCGCTATCGCGACATTTGCGAGCTATCCCTGGCGGAGGCCTTCGAGCACTTCGCTATCAAGGGATCCCCCCGCCTGATCGAGCGATATTTCGATGCGTTCCCCGGCCTGGCGCTGTTCCCCGACGTGGCGCCAACGCTCGAACGGCTGGCCAAGCGCTACCGGCTTGCCGTGGTCTCCAACATCGATGACGACCTCCTTGCTGCAACGCAGCTGGGGCGCACCTTCGACCTCGTATGCACCGCCGAGCGTGCCAGGGGCTACAAGCCCGACGGGACGCTGTTCCGCTATCTGATTGCGCACGCCGGATGCAGCCGCGACGATATCCTGCATTCCGGCCAGTCGCAGTTCACGGACCTGGTCGGCGGCAAGCCGCTGGGCCTGACGATCGCGTGGATCAACCGCCGCAGCGTCGCGCTGCACCCGTCCGTGCCAAAGCCGGATTTCGTGTTCCCGGATGTTGCCGCGCTGCTCGACCTGGTCGAGTCCTAAGCCACTGCCTTCAGCACCTTGGCGATAACGTCACGGATCTCGGCGATGTCGCGCTCGGTGGAGATCAGCGGTGGCGCCACCACGAGAGTATCCCCGGCCACGCGCACGTAGATGTTGAGATCGTGGTACATGCGCTCGGTCGCCTCGTAGCCGCGCAGGCCTCCCTTGCCGGCGATCGGTGCGAGATCGATGCCGGCGAGCAGGCCGACGGTGCGGATGTCCTCCACGTTGGGCTTGCCTTTGAGGCTCATCATGGCGTCGGCGAAGACCGGCTCGAGCTTCTGCGCCCGCTCGAACAGGCCCTCGTCCTTGTAGATGTCGAGGGTGGCGAGGCCGGCGGCGGCGGCCAGCGGATGACCCGAGTAGGTGTAGCCGTGGAAGAGCTCCACCAGGTGCTCGGGGCCGGTCATGAAGGCGTCGTAGATCTTCTTGGACGCCATCACGCCCGCCATCGGCACGGCGGCGTTGGTGACACCCTTCGCAAAAGTGATCATGTCGGGGGTGACGCCGTAGCGCTCGGAGGCGAAGGCGTGGCCGAGGCGGCCGAAACCGGTGATGACCTCGTCGAAGATCAGCAGGATGCCGTGCTGGGCGGTGATCTCGCGCAGCCTCTTCAGGTAGCCCTTGGGCGGCGGCAGGATGCCCGTGGATCCCGCCACCGGCT
>VBAB01000307.1 GCA_005888525.1 Alphaproteobacteria bacterium | reverse complement strand
GTTGGAGGCCTTCGTCATCCTCTTGATGCTGGGCTTATTCTTGCTGCTCCTATTCGTGGGTGGCATGTACTGGTTTTGACGGGAACACTGCGCACTCCATATATTCACCCGCCTCCACTCATTCGCGGCGTTATTAGAGCGTTCCTGATGGAAGCATTGGGGCTTTCATCCAGGAACGTGAATCTCGCTCTAAACTAAAGAGGTAGAGCGGAATTCACGCTTCAGCCTCAACGTTGCATTCGAGGCGATGCGATTCAATCTGAAGCGATGCTGCTCTAGTCTCCCCTAAATCGGGTATGCCGCTCACTTCCCATTTCAGTATGTTCTATGGCCGTCCTCCCGACGCGCGAAGATGAGCGCCATGCCTGCCAGAACGATCACCTGTCCCGATTGCGGTCTCGTCTTGCGGGTAAGCCGCAACGATACAGGCTCGACGTTGCTTTACGATGCCGGCGACTGGCAGCGCCGTTGCAAGCGTATCGATCTCGACAATCCCGCGTGGTGCCTTATCCGCCGTGATGGGACGCATCCGAAGAAAGAGAAATAGCCGCTCAACCGGCATCGCGGCAGCGCGGTGACATCAAAGCTCCAGCTCTAACACAATGAACCATTGCGACGTCCTGGTCGCCTGCGCGCCGGAATCCTAGTGGCTGCTTTTGCGCGAACCGCATTCGGCCTGTTCGCAGCCGCAAGTTTTAGCGATCGTGACTTTCTCCTGTATTTGGTGCAGTGATCGCGCGTACATCGCTGCAGTCGGGAACGGAACATGCTGACCATCCACCATCTTGGAATTTCGCAATCTGAACGGATTGTCTGGCTCTGCGAAGAGCTTGGTCTCGCCTATGAGCTGAAGCACTACGAGCGCGACCCTGTTACCAGACTCTCCCCACCCGAGCTGGTCGCGCTTCATGCGCTCGGCGCCGCACCGGTGATCACTGATGGCGATTTGGTTCTCGCAGAGTCCGGCGCAATCATGGAGTACATCATTGCGAAGCATGGCGGCGGTCGTCTGGCCCTTGGCCCAGCGCATCCCGATTTTGCGCAATACCTCTACTGGTTTCATTTCGCCAACGGCAACCTGCAGCCGAACATGGGGCGCAACATGGTGCTTCGCCGGCTCGATCTCGCTCCCGACAATCCCGTCCTGCTCGCGATGAAAGGGCGGCTGGATCGTGTACTCGACCTGATCGAGAAACGACTTGGCGAAGCGCACTACTTTGCCGGCAGCGAATTCACCGCGGCCGACATCATTATGGTATTCTCGCTGACCACGATGCGCGTCTTCCTGCCAATCGACCTCGCCCCCTATCCGAATATGCTTCGATATCTCCAGCGCATAGGCGCTCGCGAGGCGTATCAGCGTGCGATGCGCAAGGGCGACCCTGGCATGAAGCCTCTTCTCACCTGAGATGAGGACGGCTCGGGCATCCACCCGTTCCAACATTTCGCAGTGCCGGCGCGGTCGGCGTACGCTCACACGAACCTGAGAGCGACGTGGCCTATGCCTCGTGTATTGGCTTGGATCACTGCAAGCCATTCTGTGATGGGCCGACGGGCATTCGAGGGTTTGTCCCGATAGCAGATTTCTCCCGAAAGGCCCATTCCTTTCACGAGCCGAGAGGCTTTGTCATCCCGTCTCTCGATCTTCCGTGAGATGTCGATGGGCTCGGACAAGCAACAGCTTGATGGAGAAGGACCATGAAGGCGATCGTCACGTCTGCGCTGCTGGCGCTATCGATTCTGGGCGGAATCTCTACTGGAGCGGTTGGCGGAATCGAAGAGGCGTTCGGAACGCGAACCAGTCCGCTGCAAGCGCCCTCACCCAACTAACGGCCATTCGGTCCTGGCTCCGCTTTGGGGAGCGGAGCAATCGCCCAACCCGGCGCGCGTTCAGAGGAACAAGCCGCGCAACCCCACGCCTCTCAGGTTGCCGCAGCTCGTGCGAAAAACCGGCCGGTATGGAAGGGGGCGTATCTCTTCGTCAGTGCATTGCTGGTCTTGCCAAGCAATCGAAAGCCGAGAAGGAGTGCTCACATGCGTAAACTGCTACTTGTCAGCCTGGTGACCGCCGCGCCACTCCTTGCACTTGGCGCTACCCCAGCATCGGCTTGCGGCGGGTACGGCTATGGATATGGCGCTTACGGTTACTCTTACTATCGACCCGCTTTCTATCGACCCGCGTATTCCTACGGATCGTACTATCGGCCACGCTTCGCTTACAGCGGCTTCTATCGTCCACGGGTGTTGGGCTGGCGTGGCTGGGGTGGGCGAGGTTTTGGGTGGCGCGGCGGGCGGCGCTGGTAGTAACCGGCACAGTTATTAACGGGTGAACTGCCATGCGACACCCAACGTGCCTTGAGGTGGTGGCCTGCGTTCTCGCCTTCCTGACGAGCACGTCCGTACCCGCTGAAGAAGTCATGCAGCAGCGGACGGTACTAAGGCCGGCAAAGGAGCGAGGCGCAACACCTCGAAGCGGTTCAGAGTCCGCGGCAACCGAGACGGCGTACCAGGGGGCGCTTTCGCTGTGCCTCGCCGACTGGGACGCTGCCACGCACATGACGAAACTGGAGTGGCGGAAAGCCTGCGAGCGCTCGGTGAAGGATTACCCGGACGCCTTCCGTCGGTAACGATCTGCCGACGCAACAGAATACCCGGGTCTTCCCCGAAGGGGGATGTCGGGCGCGAGGTCTACCAGTTCATGAGGTCAGGGAGCGCTCGCTCTTGCCTCAACCAAAGTTGGAGCGCGGTTCCCGATGTCGCGCGCGAACGGCCCGGCGATTGAGTCCTCGATCGGTTGCGATCCCCAGCCTCGTTACTGATCCGAGGGTCGGGAACCTATTGTCTTGCGGCGTGCAGGTGCGGGAGGCGTCAGCTCACGCTTGAAATAGGCAATGCCGTTAGCGGCAATCGCCACGAGCTCCCACCCGTTTTCGCCGGCGGCGTTGAGAAGATCGATATCCACGCTCCTGCGAGGCAAGTCGTTGAGATCGATCTTGCGGTAGTCCCATTGCCGCATGTGTCCAACTCAGATCTTCAGTGGGGCAGCGGCAGTGACATGACGTGGAACGAGCCTAGGAACGACAGCCACATCAGCAAAGACGCGGCGAAGACTATGAGGCCGATCATCGCCCAATCCCTTAGATCATCGCCGATTGCTTGGCGGATCGGTTCGCCACGTCTGATTGTACTCACACGTTTGCAACCCATGTTGAACTCGATAAGGGGCCTCTCTACCGCAGTACCTAGGTTCAACCGATGGACGTCGATACCCCCCTTTAAGGGGATATCTTGGTTATAGGCTGGCTCCGGGAAGCCGTTGAGCGCCCCGCGCCAGCGAGCCATTGCGGTGGACCGCAGGTCCAGCGTCGCAAGGTATGGGCCGAGTGTGATTCGTGATCTGATCCCTTATGAGCTCGGTGGATCAGTTGAGAGCTCGCTCTTGGGGGAGCCCGCTGCAAATGGAAATACCTGCCAAGTGGGTGCGCGCCCAAGTCCTGCCGCCGAGGTCGCTCAACGGAACTGCCGCACAATCGCAAGCAGGGTAGCGACCAAATCGTTCCCGCTGAAGGGCTTCTGCATGAACGCTGCGACTTTGTCGATGGCAACCGGAGGGATTGCGTAACCGGAGACGACGACGACCGGGACGCCTCGGCTATTGAGGTCATCGATGAGACCGAAAGCCATCTCCTCCTTCAGGTTCAAGTCGACCAGAGCCAGCTTCGGCCGGTGAATTGTCATCAGCCGCTTCGCTTCGGCGGTAGTCGCGGTCGGACCTATCACGTTCATACCCAGTTGGCTCAACGCCGACTTCATGGCCCTGGCCACGTGCCAGGCGTCCTCGACGACGAGCACGGGCACACCGTTCAAGACAGATAAATCCTGCTCCCGAATTTCTTGGTGCGACTGCGACATGTTTCTCTCTCGTGAATGTTCGGACCCTGGGAGCGCTTCGGTGTGCTGATGAAATTCGTAGCCAATTGCTGCAAGCCACGATTATCGCATATCACCCGCACAGCCGTATCGGTGGAACCATTTAGTGTCTAACAACTTTTCTGCACATATCCTCGAATGCGTCCATGAGCTTATGCGCGCATACCATGGTTCGGATCAATCCAAGTTAATGAGCCCCCCTCCTGGAAAGGCTGGGAGCAACACCACCAATTGGCGGTGGCCGCAAGCATTCGACCCTCGACCCTCCGAGATTTACTAGGGTCGCCGGGTTTTGGTTGCGCCGCGCCAACCCGCGGAGGAAAGGCTCC
>VBAB01000306.1 GCA_005888525.1 Alphaproteobacteria bacterium | reverse complement strand
CGGCAGCGGCGAGAGCATGGTGGTGGACGCCGATGTCGTGCTGGTGGCGATCGGCCGGGTGCCTTACACCGACGGCCTCGGACTGGAGGCTGCAGGCGTGAAGCTCGACAACAAGAAGCGCATCATCGTCGATCAGCATTTCCAGACGAGCGTGCCAGGCATCTACGCCCTCGGCGACGTGATCGCCGGCCCGATGCTGGCGCACAAGGCCGAGGACGAGGGCATGGCCGTGGCCGAGATTCTCGCCGGCCAGGCCGGCCACGTG
>VBAB01000305.1 GCA_005888525.1 Alphaproteobacteria bacterium | reverse complement strand
CCGCGCAGGCGAGCGAGATGATTGCCGAAGCCACCGTGGTCATGGAGTTCGGCGGCTCGGCGGAGGACCTCGCCCGCACCTGTCACGCCCACCCGACACTCACCGAGGCCGTCAAGGAAGCTGCGCTCGCCGTCGACAAGCGCGCGATCCACATGTGACGGTGGCTATTACACGGGCGGTTACGTATGCGCATCGCATTGCCCCTTCCCGTCCTGCAGCGTCTTGCCTGCACCGTCCTCGTGATTGCCATCCTCTCGATAGGCGGGGCAACGGCCCAATCGCCGTCGCTGCCGGCCGCCCCAAGTGAGGAAGCTGCGCTGCGCGCCCGGCATCTCGATGCGCTGTTCGTCCACCTCAAGGCCGTCACCGTCGAAGAGGAGGCCGACGCGATGGTGGCGGAGATCTGGAAGCTGTGGCTGCAGTCGGGCCGGCCCGAGATCGATGCGGCCATGCAGCAGGCGGTCGACTTCATGGGCCAGGGTCTGCCGACGCTGGCGATGCCGGTCCTCGACGACATTGTGGCGCGGGCGCCCGATTGGGCCGAGGGGTGGAACAAGCGCGCCACTGTGCTCTATCTGCTGGGCGAGCATGACCGCTCGCTCGCCGATATCGAGCGCGTCCTGGCCCTGGAGCCCAGGCACTTCGGGGCGTTGGCGGGCATCGGTCTCATCCGCATCGCCAAGGGCGAGCCACGCGCGGCGCTGGCCGCGCTCCGCCGGGCGCTTGCCATCAATCCGTTCTTGAAGGAGCGCTTTGCGCTGATCCCGGCCTTGGAGCGAGAAATCGGCGAGAAGCCGCTGTAAGGCAACTGCTGAGGAACCGGCCTCGCAGCGCTCGTGCCCCTTGACGGGAAGGGGTAGGGCGTGGGTGTCTTCTCCCTCTCCCCGTTTTTCACGGGGAGAGGGGACAGCGCAGCGAGCCACGCGAGCGAGGAAACGACATGACCCAGGAGATCGAGATCAAGGTCGACAACGGCGTGCAGATCATCCGCATTCTGCGGGCCGACAAGAAGAACGCCCTCACCGGCCCCATGTACGACGCCATGTCGGCAGCGCTCGACAGCGCCGAGAAGAGCGAGGCGGTCGCTGCTCATGTGTTCATCGGCTCGGGCGGCGTGTTCAGCGCCGGCAACGACATCAACGACTTCATGCGCCGCTCACGCGACGGCTCGCAGGACGTGGCGCCCTCGCAGATGTTCATCCAGCGCCTGCCCAAGGTGACACGGCCGATGATCGCCGCGGTCGACGGACTGGCCGTCGGGATCGGAGTGACCCTGCTGCTGCACTGCGACCTCGTCTACGCCACGCCGGCGGCGAGCTTCCGCACGCCGTTCGTCGACCTTGGGCTGATCCAGGAGGCAGGCTCGAGCGTACTGGGGCCCGCGCGGCTCGGCTACGCCCGCG
The DNA here is from genome assembly GCA_005888525.1 of Alphaproteobacteria bacterium. Taxonomy (GTDB): domain Bacteria; phylum Pseudomonadota; class Alphaproteobacteria; order Rhizobiales; family Hyphomicrobiaceae; genus AWTP1-13. The sequence continues at coordinate 2,340 of VBAB01000305.1, read as the reverse complement.
CCTTCGAGCTGTTCGCGCTGGGCGAGGCGTGGGGTGCCGCCCGTGCCGCCGAGGCCGGCCTGGTCAATGCTGTGGTGCCCGCGGACGAGCTGGAGACCAAGGCGCTGGCTGCCGCCCGACGGCTCGCCGCCAAGCCACGCGCGGCCCTGCTGGCCGCCCGGCGCATGCTCAAGGGCGACCCGGCCCTGATCAGTAAGGCGATTGCTGACGAAGTGAGTGTTTACAAGGACTTGATGCGCAGCCCCGAGGCCAAGGAAGCCTTCACCGCCTTCCTGGAGAAGCGGCCTCCGGATTTCGCCAAGGCGCGGCGGGGCGGGTGAGGATTGCGGCTGATCTTCGCCAAAATGGCGGGGTATCCTGAGCATATGACACAGTCCAGGTCGATCTCGTCTGGTGAGCGCGGGCGTGTGCTGGCGTCCCTGGTCAAGCCGTTCGCGGTGCTGGGCGCGCTGCTCCTCCTGCCGATCGCCGCGCAGGCCAACTGGCTCAGCAAAGTCGTGGGCGCGGCCGAGCACGCAGGTTCGCGGGCAGCCAAACTCGGGACCGGCGCCCTGGAGAACGCGGCGCTCCACCTGCGCTCGCTGCCGCCCAAGGCGGAGGGTGGCGCCGCGCTCGCCGCTCAGGCCACGCAGGAGGGCCACTGGCGCTTCGTCAACAGGGCCGGCGAGACGTTCACGGCCGGCACGCCGGAGGAGCTCAAGCGCGTCGCCGGGGTGCTGCTGCCGGAGACCAAGGCCGACGCCAAGCTCTCCCTCTACCTCACCGAGGACACGGTCTTCCAGCACCGCGCAGCGCTCAAGGATCTGCCCAAGGGCACCGAGCTTTACGTCGTCGCTCGCAACGAGAGCTATCGGGTCCTGCGGCGCGGCGAAGGCGCGGCCGAGCGGCTGTTCGCGGAGGTCCGCCCCAGCCTGGTCGTCGAGCTCGCCGATCGCAAGATGTTCGAGGAGGCTGTCTGGCAGCTGGCACGCCCGCTCAACAAAGCCAACGTGCGCGTGCTTTCGCTGGAGCCGGGCGGTCCGCCGCGCCTCGCCTCCGCGCCCAGCGTCGATCCGGCCACCAAGAGGGCCCTGGTCGACGTGATCGACCCGGCGAGCCTGCCCGCGGCACTGGGATCGGTGCGCGGACAGACCGTGCTCGTCACTGGCCGCGTCGATGGCCGGCTGCTGTACGTGCAGCCCACCAGCGGGCCGGAACGCAGCATCCTCATGCCGGATCTCTTCAAGGCCGCCGAGGAGGCCGACGTCAATCTCGTCGTCCTGCGCGCCGCCTCCACGCCGCGCCAGCCCGGCGGACGCAATTGGCTGTGGCAGAAGGTGGAGGTGAAGGGGCTCGAGCAGGCGATGCGGCACGCGCGCTTCGCCGATTTCCTCGACGCGCTGGGCGGCGCCAATTCGCGGCTGCTGGTCTCGGCCAACCCCTCCGGCCGGCGCACGACCCTGGAGGTCAAGTCGACGGCCGAGCTCTCCGGCGGGCCGTTGCAAAGCCCGGTCGGCGACCTGTTCTCCGGCGTCGTCTCGGACATCACCGGTCGCGTGATCACCGCCGGCCTGCAGGCCAACATGCGCAGCGCCGAGCGGCAAGAGGAGCTCGACCAGCGCGTCATTCCCGGCATCCCCTCGGACTTCCAGGCCGGCTACCTGGTGCTGGTCGTCCTCGGGCTCTTCGGCGTGCCCATCTCGCGCGCCTGGTGGCGGCGCCTGTGGCCGCCGGAGGCCGCGACCGAGTACGCCGGCCGCGCCGGCTACCTGGCGGCTCGCGCCGTGCGCGGGGGCGTATTCCTGCTCCTCTTCCTGCCGCTCACGGCGCCGGTGACCGCTCCGCTCAACCTTTGGCGGCAGGTGTGGGAGGCGGTGACGCTGCCGGTGCGCTTGTGGCGCCGGCTCGCAAGGAGGGGGTCAGACCCCTCGCCGAGACCTGTCGAGCAGCAATGAGAGTGGGAGGCGAGGGGTCTGACCCCCGCGCCCAGCCCTGGTGTGACAAGAGCTGAGGATCAGCCATGGCGACGCTCAAAGGCAAGACGCTCTTCATCACCGGTGCCAGCCGCGGCATCGGCCTGGCTATCGCGCTCCGCGCCGCCAAGGACGGTGCCAACGTCGCCATCGCCGCCAAGACGGCCGAGCCGCACCCCAAGCTCGAAGGCACCATCTACACCGCCGCCAAGGAGATCGAGGCGGCGGGCGGCAAGGCGCTGCCGATTGCCTGCGACATTCGCTTCGAGGAGCAGGTGCAGGCCGCGGTCGCCAAGACGGTGGAGACGTTCGGCGGCCTCGACATCTGCGTCAACAACGCGTCCGCCATCTCGCTCACGCCGTCGGTGCAGACCGACATGAAGCGCTA
>VBAB01000304.1 GCA_005888525.1 Alphaproteobacteria bacterium | reverse complement strand
ACATCCTGCCGCTCAGGGCCGCGTCCGCTCATTTGCCGCCACAGCCCGCTCACGACCCGGACGCGCCCGGCCCATTCGCGTTCGCTAACCCCCACCGCGTGCGCGGCATTCTGGGAAGCGCGGGCTTCGGCGATGTCGAGATCACTGCCCATGACGAGCAAGTTGGAAGCGGCGACCTCGATACGATGCTGGCGGTTTGTTTGCGGGTCGGAGCTCTGGGCAAGCATCCAGGAACGTGAATCTCGCTCTAAACTAAAGAAATAGAGCAGGATTCACGCTTCAGCCCCACGTTGAGTTCCAGGGCAGATGATTCCGTCTGAAGCGATCCTGCTCTAGTCGAGCGCAAGAAGTCGGCTAAGGGTCGGCCCGGGGCATCACCAGCCCTGGTACACGTGGCGTTTGGCTGCAAGGGACCGAAGCCGCGCCATCTATCGCTGCGCGCCAGCGCGCTCGCAGGTCTCCCCCTATTCGGTGATGCGGCGCAATCAATGGCCACCCCATCTCGTCGCCATGTGAGTGTGAACGAGCAGGTGGACCATGCCCAACACCCGTCGACGCAGAGCCGATACGAGCAGGAAGACCAGATCCACGTCCGTGACCATGCGCGCTGACAATGACTGGTGGTCATGGGTTCTCATTGGCGCAATTCTCGCGACCTCAACGGTCTTGGTATGGCTTCCGGTGGTCGCTAGAGGCGTTGGCGGTTGACTTTCGCGCGCCGGCGAGATCGGCGCGTACGTCAGACGCCTGTGGGGTCATCATCGGTTCCGTCGCGTGTGGCGTGCGGCTGAAAGGGACCGAGAGCGGACCCAGCGGCCTTGGCAAGTCTGCCCAGGCCGCCGCGCTCTAATCGCCCGACCCCGGCTTCGACCCAGCTGAGGCCGCGACCTTGGCGGCCGCAGGCTCGAATCCCTTGCGGCCTCTTTGGGCAGCGTGCCTGAGAGCCGTCGCAAAATCGCGCGGCGGCTGCGTCTTGCCACCGGCCGTGCCGGAAAAGCCCGGCGCGGCGCCCTGCATCGCGCGCGGGCGGAGCCACACGGTGGAGGCCAGCGTGCTGATCAGGAACGTGCGCGAGCTGCTTCGGCTCAGGCACAGCCGAGCGGAGATCGTGCCGGGGATGGCGCGGATGTCCGCCAGCAGGCGCGGGGCGTCCTGCACTCCGCCCTCCACGTCGAGGACGACGTAGCCGATCTCGGTGTCGGTCTGGCAGTACTGCGCGGCGATGTTGATGCGGCGCTGGGCGAAGAACTCGTTGAGCCGGACCAGCCCGCCGGGCTCGTTGCGATGCACGTGTATGAACCGCGTGCCGGAGGACCGTGGCGGCAGCAGCACCTGCGGGAAGTTCACCGCCCCCGTGGTGGAGCCGTTGTCGGAGTAGTCGACGAACTTGCGCGCGACCTCCGCGCCGATGCGCTCCTGCGCCTCCTCCGTGGAGCCGCCGACATGCGGCGTCAGGATGACGTTGTCCAGGCCCTGCAGCGGGCTGACGAACTTGTCCGCATTCGAGGAGGGCTCGACGGGAAAGACGTCGACCGCCGCGCCGCCCAGATGCTTGTCCCTGAGCGCGGCCGCCAGCGCATTGAGATCGACCACGGTGCCGCGCGAGTTGTTGATGAACAACGCGCCGGGCTTCATGAGGCGGATCTCGCGCTCCCGGATCATGTCCTGGGTCTCGGCCGTCTCCGGCACGTGCATGGTGACGACATCGCTGCGCGCCAGCAGGTCGTCCAGCGAGGCGGCGGCCTCGACGTTGCCGTGCCGCAGCTTGTCGGCGCGATCGTGGTAGATAACGCGCATGCCCAGCGCCTCGGCGATGACGGCGAGCTGGCTGCCGATGTTGCCGTAGCCGATGATGCCCAGCGTCTTGCCGCGCACCTCGCGGGAGCCCGCTGCCGACTTGTCCCAGCCGCCGTGGTGCGCGGAGACCGATTTGGGGAACACCCCGCGCATCAGCATGACGATCTCCGCGATCGTCAACTCGGCGACGCTGCGCGTGTTGGAGAACGGCGCATTGAAGACGGGCACGCCCTTGCGCTGCGCGGCGGTGAGGTCGACCTGGTTGGTGCCGACCGAGAAGCAGCCGATGGCGATCAGGCTGTCGGCCACGCCGATCACGTCGTCGGTGAGCTGGGTGCGCGAGCGGATGCCGAGCAGGTGCACGCCGCCCAGGGCCTTCTTCAAGGCCGGCCCATCGAGCGCCTTCGGCAGGCGCTCGACGTTGACGTAGCCCGATCCTTTGAGGGCAGCCACGGCCGTATCGGAGATCCCCTCGAGGAGGAGGACCTTGATCTTGTCCTTCTGCAGCCACGTGCCTTCAGTCTGGGTCACGGCCTCATGGATCCCATGGTTTGCGCGCGGGGGTCGCCCGCTCCGCCGCCGCAGCAGAGAAGCTGGAGCGCGGTGAGGGTCGACCCGCTGCTCTCAGCGCGCCACGACGGCAAGCGTTGCCCGCTCCATAAGCGACTGCCTCTTGGCGATGTTTGCCAGCTCCTCGGCAACGATCTTGACCGTGCTGCGGATCTGCTCGGGCGTGTGCTTGGAGGTGATGAAGAAGCGTATGCGAGCCGCCTTCATCGGCACCGCCGGATGGATGATGGGCAGCGCGTTGATGCCGCGCTCCAGCAGCCTGTCCGTCAGCCGCACCGCACGCACGGGATCGCCGACCATGACCGGCACCACCGAGTAGCCCGCGCTCGTCATGGTATCGAGGCCGGCCTTCTTGGCCTCCTCGACGAACAGGTGGCCGTTGGCCCTGAGCTTGGCCACCCTGGCCGGATCGGACTTCAGGACCCGTAGCGCCGCCAAGGCCGCCGCGGTCGCCGGAGGCGACAGGCCCACCGAATAGACGAAGCCGGGCGCGTGGTACATCAGCATCTCGATCAGGTCGCGGTTGCCGCAGATGTAGCCGCCGCAGCTGCCCAGCGTCTTGCTGAGCGTGCCCATCCAGATGTCGACCTCGCGCGGGTCGATGCCGAAGTGCTCGAACGAGCCGCGCCCCGTCTTGCCCATGACGCCGAGGGAATGCGCCTCGTCGATCATCAGCCAGCAGCCGTAGCGCTTCTTGATCTCGATCAGGCGGCGCAGGTCGGGAAAGTCTCCGTCCATCGAATAGAGGCCTTCGGCGACGATCAGCGCGTTCTTGTGCTTCTCGCGGTTCTCCCGCAGCACCTGCTCGAGGTGGTCGGGGTTGTTGTGGCGGAAATTGATGGCAGTCGCGCGCGAAAGCTTGGCCCCCACGATCGCGCTGTTGTGCATCAGCTCGTCCTGCACGATCAGGTCCTCGGGCGCCATCAGCAGGCCGATCGTCGAAATGTTGGTGGCGTGACCGCTGACGAAGACGAGGCAGGCATCCGAGCCGTAGAAGTCGGCCAGCTCCCTCTCGAGCTCGCGGTGCATCATGCGCTCACCCGCGACCAGCCGGCTCGCCGATACCGATGTCCCGCACTCGTCGATGGCGGCCTTGGCCGCCTCGGCGACGGCGGGCTCCTGGTTGAGCCCCAGATAGTCGTAGGACGCGAAGTTGACGAGCTCCCGGCCTTCATGCACGGCGATGGCTCCGAGCCTGCCGTCGTGGGCGCGATAGAACGGGTTCTTGAGCCCGAACATGTTGGCCACGCTGCGGTGCTTGTTCATCGACTGGAAGATATGCAACTCGCCGAAGGGAATCGCCGGCTTGTACTTCGGCTCCGTCTCCGCGGGGCGGATGGTGCCGAGCGCCTTGGCAAACGAGCGCGCCGCGCCTTTGAGCCCTCCCGGCGTCCGTTCGACGGCCTCGGTCCAAGGCGTTTGGCTCTCGCGCGACCCCAGATCTTGGTTGGTCATCTCGTACCTTTCGTTTCGGCGCTTGCCAATCGTACCGGCAGGTGCGTTCTGCTCTCGCGTGGGCTCACAGTCGGAGATCGGTCGGCACCGCGCTGTTCCGGGTGGAACAGGTTAAACCATCCTGCCCGCTGCGCTCGACTTTGTCGTCCCGTGGTCCGATCGCAAACCCCCTTCGGGCCGGCCGAACGGTCTGCCCATCTCTTAACATACTATCTCCTGCGCCAATGTTGCCTTACCCAAGGCGACGTGGTCAAATCATACCAATGCTTGGCAGCCGCGACCTATGGAGTCCATGATGGTGGCAGCAACTCAAACTACGCGGTTTCTTCCCTTCCTCGACCCCGCCGAGGAGAGCGCCGTCCTCGCCACAGCGCCCATAAAATCCTTCGACCGCGGCCAGCTCGTGCTCGATCAGAACGTGATGTTGCGGGCCATTTTCCTCATCGAGGAGGGGTCGGTACGGGTCGAGCGCAAGGACCGGGACCAGACGATCCCGCTGGCCCTGCTGGATGCCGGCGAATTCTTCGGCGAGATGTCGTTCGTCGACGGCTCGGCCACCAGCGCCAGGGTCATCGCCGACACCCCGACCCGGCTTCGGGTCATCGACGAGGCGACCATCAACAATCTGATCAAGAAAGACCCCAGTTTCTCGGGCCGGCTGTACCGCTCGATTGCGGCCATCCTTTCGGAGCGGTTGCGCCTCACATCCATGCACCTCGACTGTCTCATCGAAGGCATCGACTTCTACAGCCAGACCCGCGCCGAGATCGAGGCCGCCGCCGCCAAGCTGCCGGGCGCGGATTGGCGGTCCGACTTGGTGGCGGCGATGGTCGACAGAGAGCGCAAGGGGTAAGCGGCGCCCTGCACCCGTGAGCCCGCGGCAATGGGTGCGGCCGTCCTTCGACAAGCTCAGGACGAAGATGGTGTGCGCGGTTGAGTACCCGCCGTCCCAGTGGTGAGTTTGCCTGCCCTCGGACTTGTTCCGAGGGTCGAACCACGGCGATGCGTCACGGCAATGCGTGAGGTCGACCGTCAATAGCGCTGGTAGGCATCGAACGCGAACTCGTATGCCAGCAGGAAGCCGAACCCCAGACACCAGATGTTGACTGCCACCTCCAGGGCCATGTCGATGGACCAGGTCAGGTAGATTTGATTCTGGAAATTGAAGCTGATGTCCAAGCCGCCGAGGAACAGCAGCGCGCCCGCGCAGATCAGCGACAGCCCACGGCCGATGACGCGACGGATCGGGTTGGCCCCCAGCAGGTACGTCGCGGCCCGCGTGAGCAGCAGCGCTAGAATGAGGTCCGCGAACGTGAAACTGTTCTGGAACACGAAATAGCCGGGCGGCGGGTTGTCCGGGGCCACACCGACGGTGAAGTACAAGATCCAGTAGAGGAACAGCCCTGCCGCGGTCAGCAGCTGCAGTCTCGCTATCGGCTGTATTCGTTCGGAGCCCGTTATCGCATACGCCTCGTGGCTGACCGAGGGTCGCCGCGCCGCCAGGAACCGCCGGATGCCCTCCTCCAATGGCATCGGCTTCCAGCCCAGCTCACGGATCGCCTTGCCTGGGTCCGGCCTCCATCCCTTGGTGAGAAAGGCGATCTGCACGGTCGAGGCGAACGGCTTGATCTTGATAACGCGGGCGATCGCCTCCAGGAGATGAGTCCCGATCATGACGATCCACAGCGGTATGATCAGCGGCACATAGGACCAGGCCTGCTTGCGCATGCCTTGCGCAATGTCCTTCAAGCTCGTCATCTGGTCGCTGACGATGTAGGCGCCGGGCTTATCCAGCGACCTGGTGATGGCATCGGTCAGCGACTCGACGTGGACGACCGGGAAGCTGCTCGGGTTTATGAACGGCAGCCGATGCCAGTTGCGCGACGCCAGATTCTCCATGTAGTCCGTTATGCCGCCGCCGGTGTTGCGTCCGCCGTACACGGCAGCTGGATGTATCGTGGTCAGCTGGATGTCGTTCGCCCGCGCGAATTCGGCCGCGATGCGATAGGCGCGAACCATCGACTGAAAATACGGGGTCATCTCGCTCTCGTCGGCGATCGGGTGTGTCTCATCGATCTGGTTGTCGACGACCTCGAACACCTCGTAGGTCGATATGTAGGTCAATCGGCGCACGCCCGAGCTGCGCAAGGCGTCCAGGAAGGTCCGCAGCATTTGGCAGTTCACCCTGTCGAACACGCTGTTGTCGAACAGGAACTGCTCGGGCAGGCCGATGCCGTAAATGACGTGATCGACCCCGCTCAAGGCGGCGCGGAAGACATCCGGTGTGAAATCGCGGCGCTCGAGAACGGTGACGTTGTCAGGAAAATTCTGGCCGGATGCGTCGCGCACCAGCACGCAGACCTGGTGCTCGGTCCGCGACAGCCCCGTTGTCAGGGCCTGACCAACCTGACCGGTGGC
>VBAB01000303.1:6158-10150 GCA_005888525.1 Alphaproteobacteria bacterium | reverse complement strand
CCGCGAGCTGTTCGAGGAGACGGCGTAACCGTCATCTCCGCGCAGGCGGAGATCCGCTCCAGCATCGAAACGCGCGACAGCTTGGCGGACAAATTGCTTGCCGACAGGCGCGAGGAGGTCAAGCGAGAAAGCAAGAATGGCTAGCGCTGTTCTCGACGCGTCGGCGCTGCTGGCCCACATTCGTGGAGAGTGCGGTTCCGACCAGATTGCGGATCTTGCTGCCGACGCCCTCATGTCGACTGTGAATTTGGCGAGGTGTTCTCCAGGCTCATGGAGGAAAGCCTGACTGTAGAGCAGGCCGATGCGATCGTGCTTCGTTACGGGATTGACGTCGTATCGTTCGATGAAGGACTCGCCCGACACGCCGGCGCGCTCCGTCCCGCGACCAAGATCGCGCCTGCCTCGCGCTCGCGCAGCGGGTAGGATTGCCGGTCCAAGCTGGCGGTCGGTGTGGAAGTGAAGGTTGTCAGGTAGCCGCAACACAAAGCCCGACAGACTTGCGGTTCCGCCGGGCTCCGTGGGGCCACCCGGCGTGGACCGGGCGGCCTCGATGGTCGGGCTCTACGCACAAACGTTGGAGGTGCCGGAGGACGTTTGCAGCGGCAGCGTTGTCGGCGCTTGTCGCTCCTGTCGCGGCAACATCTCCCTTTGCTGGCCCTCCTGATCTCTGATCAGGTTTTGCGGGTCTCTACGGTCGCCATCTCAGGTGTTTGCTGTGATCTGGCACAGTAGACTCCTTTCTCGAGCACCATGCACCCAGCACAGCCCAAGTTCAGCGACAAGATCCGCTGCAAGTCTTCTGATTACCGGAGTTGCCGTCCTGCGCTTCAGCGCAGATCCGCCCGCGTCAGGACGGCCGCGAAACTGCCCGGGGGAGACATTTTCTTAGACCTCCTTTCAAGGATTGCTTGGAAACCTGCACCCGCAGGCGGTAGCTCGTCAAATCAAAACTGAAGATATTCCCACGGATACGGTTACCCCATGGTCGGGCACGCGCCGGTACGGCTCGGCAAGCCGGATCGCATTAACCGTGTGTTGGCCCGCCGCTGCTACGCTGCCGATGTCGATGAGACAGCATACTGTCGATCGGCGTGCAGCGAATAGGTGAGCCCCAATGCACCGGATGTTCGGTCTGTTGGCTTTGATGGCGGCCGGTCTCGGCTTGTATCTGCTGTTCGGCCCCGACGCCGAGCCCAGAGGGTCCGGGATGCAGGCCATGCAGAACGCACCCGTTGCCTACAGCGGCTGGGCGCTGGGCCTCGTCATGGGATTGACGCTGGCGTGGCTTGCCGGGGTCGACTGGTCCAACCTGCCGGCGCGCGTGGTCCTGTGGGTGAGATTGCAGCGACGCCGCCTTTGGCTCGCCGTGCTGGGCAGCGTTTTCGCCAGCATTCTATTGCTGTTTTGATCCGATCCGCCGGCAAGCAGGTGGCGCTCGTATAACCGGCTCGGTGGCGCCGTGCGGGCTCAAACGGCCGCAACCTCAATCAGCGGGACGCTCTTTCATCACCCTGAAATAATGCTCGGCGTGCTGGTAGCAGTTCTCCATCTCGACGTTGTCGCCGCTGAGCGCTGCTTCACGCGCCAGTGCCAGATACCGCTCGTAGTTGCGCTGGGCATTGCCCGAACCGTTGCCGTGCTGCCGGCCCTGAGCCGGCCTCTGACCCTGCCGTTTCGGTGGCCCTCCATTCCTCCGGTCGCCCGGTGGCCGTGGCCGATTTGCTCTGAAGTTCTTATTGCGGATCTCATTCATGCAACGCAGTCTCCATCCCAACCTCCTGCTGATGCGTGCGGCCCTCGTCAGAACGAGCCACTAGCCGCCGCGGGGGCGACAAGCTGTGGCGTAGCCGTATCTGGTGGCCATCTCTAGATGATTTAGCGCCAGCCCCATCAGGAGTGCAGGGCAGGGCCCTGCATGACGCGCACGACTCACATAGTATGCGTCGTCCGCGGCGCAAGGGGGTGGCAATTCGCACGCATAGGGCATGGAATGTGTGTGAACCTCTGGTTCGGCTCCGCATGGCAGCCGCGCATTCGCCGCAGTGCATAGAATGGGCCGTTGGCCGTGCCGCGTGGCGGGAAAGGGCTGCCCCGGGGTAGCTGGCGTCCGCCGATGCTGCATGGAACGCTGGAAAAACGATGCCGATCGATCGCGAGCCATGACGTGTGCGCTGTGCAGGGATTGCTGTGAAATCGTCGCCGGCCCCGCCGAAGTGTGCGTCAGGTGCGGCGGCACGCGGCTCCTGGCGCATGTGGAGATCGAGAGCCTCGGTATCGCCCATGTCGATTGCGATGCCTTCTATGCCTCCGTCGAGAAGCGCGACCGGCCGGAGCTCGCCCGCGAGCCGCTGATCGTCGGCCATGCGGGCGGACGCGGTGTTGTCGTCACGGCCTGCTATGTGGCTCGCACCTTCGGCGTGCACTCGGCCATGCCGATGTTCCAGGCGCTGGAGCTTTGTCCGCACGCCACGGTCATTGCGCCGGACATGGGCAAGTACAAGCGCGTGAGCGAGGCGATCCGGACGATCTTCTCATCCGCCACCTCCGTCGTCGAGCCCCTCTCGCTCGACGAGGCCTATCTCGATCTGACTGACGACTATCGCACCGAGGCGCCGCCGGCCGCCGAGGCCCTGGCAACCATTTCCAGGCGCATCGAGAGCGAGATCGGCATCACCGTCTCGATCGGCCTCTCCTGGAACAAGTTCCTGGCCAAGCTCGCCTCCGAGCTGCACAAGCCACGCGGCTTCTCGGTCATCGGCCGCGCCGAGGCGAAGGGCTTCCTGGCGCCGCTCTCGGTGCGCAAGATTCACGGTGTCGGCGCGGTCACGGCACGGCGCATGGAGGCGAGCGGCCTGAAGACTATCGGCGACCTGCAGGCCCTGAAGGACCAAGAGCTGGTGGCGCGGTTCGGGAAATTCGGGCAGCGGCTTGCGCTCTTTGCCCAAGGCGACGACGACCGCGCCGTCACATCCTATCGGCCCGTGAAAAGCATCTCCGCCGAGATCACGTTCGGGCAGGATACCGCGTCGGGCGGCAGGCTGCGTGAGATCGCGCAGGGGCTTTGCGATAGGGTCGCGGCCCAGCTCGCCCGCAAGGGCGTGGCGGGGACCAGCATCGTCCTCAAGCTGAAGACCTCCGATTTCAGCATCCTGACGCGCAGCCGGCGCCTGGCGCACCCGACCCAGCGGGCTTCGCTGATCTTCGAGAGCATCGCTGCCCTCATCGATCGGGAGGCGGATGGACGCACGTTCCGGCTGATCGGCGTCGGTGTCGCCGATCTGGGCTCGGCCACAGCTGCGGACCCCGCTGACCTCTTTACGTTCGCCGGTTGCGCCAGTGATACCGGTGGCACGGCGGAGGCGAAATCATGATCGCGCCGCCGCAGAGCCGCGTTCCGATGTTGCCCAAATTGGGCTATAGATGATTTGTGCTCGGTAGACGATTTGTGCTCGGGTAGATTGCCATGCACCGAGACACAGCCAAGGGATCTTAAATGGCGCGACGGCCATTATTGGCGCTCCTCCTGTGCGCGTTGGCGGCAGCGCCGGCGGCGGCGCAGAGCGACTCCAGTACGCTGCGCGTGCGCGAGGCGGCTGCGGCGCTGGTGCGGGGCAACGTCGACCAGGCGATCACCATCTATGGCGAGGTGCTCGAGGACAAGTCGCTGCCGAACGACCGCCGGGCGACGATCCTCAACGATCGCGGGGTCGCTTTCTCGCGGCGCCAGCAGCAGAAGGAGGCGATCGAGGATTTCAACCGCGCGATTCAGCTCTACCCGGAATACGCCGCCGTCTACAACAATCGCGGCAACGTGCTTCTGGGACTGGGGGCCGTCCGGGAAGCAGTCAAGGATTTCGACCGCGCGCTGCTGCTGGCGCCCGGCTATGCCGCCGCCTACAGCAACCGCGCCGGCGCCTACATGAAGCTCGGCCAGATCGAGCGGGCGATCGCCGACTACACCAAGGCCATCGAGCTCACGCCCACCAGCGCCG
>VBAB01000303.1:0-6147 GCA_005888525.1 Alphaproteobacteria bacterium | reverse complement strand
CTTGAGCGGGCGGGGCCGCGCGCATCTCGCCGCCTATCGGCCGCACGGCGCCATCAGGGACTTCACGCGCGCCGTCGGTCTGGATGCGCGCTTCAGCGCCGCCTACCGCAGCCGCGCCGAGGCCAAGATGGCGATCGAGCGCTACGAGGAAGCGATCGAGGATTACAGCCGCGCCATTGCTTTCGAGCCGCGCAATGCCGAGATTTACGCGTTGCGGGGAGCGGCCTACCTGGAAGCCGACAACCCCGCCTCCGGCATCAAGGACGTGGCCAAGGCCATCGAGCTGAGCCCCAATTCTGCGGCGTTCTACGCGGCGCGCGGGCTAGGTTACGCCAAAGCCGAGGCCTACGAGGAAGCGCTCAACGATTTCGCCCGCGCTATCGAGCTCGAGCCGCGTTCGCCCAAGGCCTATGCCTACCGCGGCTGGACCTATCGCCAGCAGCAGCAGGCGGAGCTGGGCTTGAAGGACGTCGAGCGGGCGTTGAAGCTCGACGACAAGAGCGCGGAGGCCTATTGGGCGCGCGGAGAGATCAACGAGCAGCTCGGCCGTGCCGAGCTGGCGGTTGCGGACTTGCGCAAGGCCGTCGCTCTCGAGCCGCGATTGAAGGGTGCGGTCCAAGCCCTTGCACGCCTCGGGGTGACCATACGTCCGAGCGAGGCGGAAGTTGCCGACGCCGGCTTGGAGCGGTGGCGTGTCTTTCAGAAAGGCCGCCAGTTCATTGCCACCAATGAGGAGTTCCCCCGCCTCAAGATCAATCTGGAGATGGTGGGCAAGGGGCAGCCGCGCCTCCTGGAATGGGACGTCAAGAAGCCGCCTTTCGCAGGCATCGCCGTGCTGCGCTTCCATGCCGGCGTGGTCGACGGTCCGAAGGGCCCGGAAGATGTGGAGCACGCGGCCGTCGTCGACCTGCAGTCGAGCACGGTGGTGTCCATGGAGGTGCAGCGGCAAGGAGAGAAGCTGGCCCAGTGGACCTGGGACGACGGCAAGCTCGTGGTTGCCTCGGCCGACGGCGTCACCGACGAATTCCAACTGCGCCAAGGCAAGCCGAAGGAACTTCCCCCCCAAGTACAGCCCAAGCGCACCGCCGAGCCGGGCGGCCGCAAGCCGAAAACCCTGTTCCAGCTGCTGTTCGGATTCTAACGCGATTTCGTGCGCCGGATCGGCAAGCCGCGTGTTTACCCATCATTGTGGAATGATTAAGTGTTCGACAGCGATGCTTGGCATATAGATAATCCCATCCGCTCCGCGCTTTTCGGATAAGGATCAACGGGATGAGAAGCTTTGCCGGCGTCGCCACCCTTGCGATCGTCATGCTGGTCGGCGGCCCGCTCGCAGCCGAGGACGCTGGCGAGGCGCTCGCCACGGTCCTTGCGCCACCGCCGGCGGCCGTCGCTCCCGTGGCAGCGCCGGAGGTTGCGCCGCCGCCCCCGCCTCCGCCACCGATCACGCTCGTGCTGAACACGGACCTCGGCGCCCAGCGGCTCACGGTCATCGAGAACGGCAAGGCCAAGTACACGTGGCCGATCTCCTCCGGCCGCCGCGGCTTCGCTACGCCTACCGGAACGTTCCATCCGCAATGGGCGTCAAGAATGCACTGCATGCGGTGTTCTTCCATCGCGGCACGGCTTTCCACGGCACCGGCGCCGTCGGCCTGCTGGGCCAGCCGGCTTCCCACGGCTGCGTCCGCCTGGCACCGGGCAACGCCGCCCAGCTCTTCAAGCTGGTGCACAAACATGGTTACGCCTCCACCAAAGTCGTGGTTCACGGCGGGTCGAGGAACAGGGAGCCGGCCGTTGCGCGTCGGGGATCGAGGGGTGAGCTGGCCTCCGCCAGGTCCGATCAGCCAGGTGGCTACCGCGTGAGCCGCGCCTCCAACCGGCGGCCGTCCTCCTGGGCGGACTAGAGCAGGATCGCTTCGGATGGCATCACATGGCCTCGAATGCAACGTCGAGGCTGAAGCAGCCGGCAGCTTTCGTCGCGCGGATTTGTTGTGTATTGGTCTCGAGGTCGCCTTCCCTTGACGAGTAGTGAGTATGCTCAGAAGCAGGAGTGACAACTGCCGCGTCGGCACGCTGGTTGCCGCCGTCGCGCTCCTGGCGCTGGGCGCGGGGTGTGACCAGGGGAACTCGACCCAGACGCAGGCCCAGCAGAAGAACGCACCGCCGACCGTGGCGGTGAGCCAGCCCGTTCAGCGCGACATCGTGGAATGGGACGAATACACCGGCCGCTTCGACGCCGTCGAAACGGTGGAGTTGCGCGCGCGTGTCTCCGGCCACCTCACGGAGGTGCGGTTCAAGGATGGGCAGCTGGTCAAGCAGGGCGATCTGCTGTTCGTGATCGATCCGCGTCCCTTCGAGCGCGCGCTGGAGCAGGCGCGAGCCGAGCTGTTCGCCGCCACCACCAAGGTTGAGAACGCCAACCTCGACATCGTGCGCGGCAAGCCGTTGGTAGAGCGCAAGATCATCTCCGACAAGGCCTTCGACGACCGCATGTCGATCGTGCGCGACGCCCAGGCGGCCGTGAAGGTGGCGGAGGCCAAGGTCAAGTCGGCCGAGCTCGATCTTTCCTTCACCAGCATGGATTCGCCCATCACCGGCCGCATCAGCCGCACCCTGGTGACGGCGGGCAACTGGGTGAGCGCCGGTGGCACGGCCAATGCGACCCTTCTCACCACCATTGTCAGCAAGGACCCGATCTACATCTACTTCGACGTCAGCGAGAACAACCACATCAAGTACAAGCGGCTGGCCGAGCGCGGCGTCGGCTCCGGCGCCGCCGACCTCGGCGCTCCCGTCGAGATCGGTTTGCCCGACGAGCGCGGCTTCCCGCACAAGGCGCGCCTCGACTTTCTCGACAATCGGCTCGACCAGGGCACCGCCACGCTGCGCGCCAGGGCCGTGATCGCCAACCCGGCGGAATTCTTTTCGCCCGGCCTGTTTGCACGCGTGCGCGTCACCGGCACGGCCCCCTACGCGGCAGTCCTGCTCCCCGACGAGGCCATCGGTACCGACCAGACCAACAAGTTCGTCTATGTCGTCGGCGAGGACGGCACCGTGGCACGCCGCAACCTCAAGCTCGGCCCCCTCTACGAGGGCATGCGCGTGGTGCGCGAAGGCGTGACGGCCGAGGAGTGGGTGATCATCCGGGGGCTGCAGCGCGCACGCCCCGGCGGCAAGGTCACGCCCAAGCGCGAGGCGCCGACCCTTTCCGCGGTGCCGGCCGCAAAGCCGGCCGTGAAGGCGCAGGAATGACCCGGGCCGGCGTCATGCGCCCCCAGTCGGGAACGCGAAACCCATGAGGATCAGCCGCTTTTTCATCGAGCGCCCGATCTTCGCCGCCGTGGTCTCGCTGGTCGTCACCATCATAGGCGCCATCGGCTACTTGGGGCTCGGCATCACCCAGCTCCCCGAGATCATCCCGCCCACGATCACCGTCTCCACCAGCTTCCCGGGCGCCAGCGCGCAAACCGTCGCCGACACCGTCGCCGCGCCGATCGAGCAGGAAGTGAATGGCGTCGAGGGCATGATCTACATGGCCTCGCAGTCGACCAGCGACGGCAATCTGTCGCTAACCGTCACGTTCGACGTGGGCACCGACATCGACAAGGCGCAGGTGCTGGTGCAGAACCGAGTGAGCGCTGCCGAGCGCCGCCTTCCCGACGAGGTCCGCCGCAACGGCTTGGTGGTGCGCAAGCGCTCGCCCGACCTGCTGCTCGCCGTCCACCTGCTCTCGCCGGACAAGACCTACGACCAGACCTACATTTCCAACTACGGCTTGCTCAACGTGCGCGACAAGCTGATGCGGCTTTACGGCGTCGCCGACGTGTCGCTCTACGGTGTGCGCGAATATTCGATGCGAATCTGGCTGGACCCGGAGCGCATTGCGCTGCGCGGGTTGACTGCCGAGCAGGTGCTCGATGCCTTGCGCGCGCAAAACGTGCAGGTTGCGGGCGGCGCGCTGGGGGAGCCGCCGGTCGACTACAAGAACGCGTTCCAGGTCTCCTTGCAGATGAAGGGGCGCCTCAGGGAAGCCGACGAGTTCGAGGGCATCATCGTCAAGATGGGCGCCGACGGGCGCGTCGTGCGCATCAAGGACATCGGCCGCGTCGAGCTCGGCGCGCTCAGCTATGCAGCGCAAGGCTACGCCGACAGGTTCTCGGCCGTCATCGTCATCGTCGACCAGCAGCCGGGCTCCAATGCCGTACAGGCCACCCAGGGCATCAAGGATGCCATGGCCGATATGGCCAAGACCTTCCCCAAGGGGCTCGAGTATCGCATCACCTACAACCCGACCGAGTTCGTCGAGGTTTCGATCAAGAAACTCTACGGCACCATCCTCGAGGCGACGTTGCTGGTGGTGCTGGTGGTGCTGCTGTTCCTCAAGACCTGGCGCGCGACACTCATCCCGGTGGTAGCCATCCCGGTGTCGCTGATCGGTACCTTCGCGGTCATGCAGGGCTTCGGGTTCTCGCTCAACATGCTCACCCTGTTCGGGTTGGTGCTGGCGGTCGGCATCGTCGTCGACGACGCCATCGTCGTGGTGGAGAACGTCGAGCGCAAGCTGAAGGAGGGCCTGAGCCCGCGCGAGGCCTCGCACGTCTCCATGGACGAGGTCGGGACGGCGCTGATCGCCATCGCTCTGGTGCTGCTGGCCGTGTTCGTGCCGACCGCGTTCATCGGCGGCATCACCGGCCTGTTCTACCGTCAATTCGCGATCACGATCGCGACGGCTACCGCCATCTCGCTGTTCATCTCGCTGACGCTCAGTCCGGCCCTGTGTGCCCTCCTGTTCCGGGCCCATGCGCCTGATCATGCCGAATCTTCGCCGCTGATGCGTCCGGTGCACGCCTTCTTCCGTCTGTTCGATGCCGCATTCGACGCCTTGGCGCACGGCTACGGCCGCCTAGTGCGCACGCTGGCGCGCGCGTGGGTCGTGGTGCTGGTGTGCTACGTCCTGCTGATGGCCTTTGCCGGCTGGTTCGTGCAGCGCCTGCCGACCGGCTTCATCCCGAGCCTCGACCGGGCGATCCTGATCATTTCGCTCCAGCTTCCGCCGGGAGCATCGCTGGCGCGCACCGATGCGATACTGCAGCGGGCGACGGACATGGTGCTCGGCACACCCGGCGTCAAGTATTCCAACGGCTTCACGGGCCGCAACGGCGCCACCTTCACGTTCGCCACCAACGCAGGTCTGCTGTTCCTCGTGCTCGACGATTTCGAGGAGCGCCACCGGCTGGGCCAAACCATCGACAAGATCGCCCAGGACGTGCGCAATAGGCTGGCGCAGATCGAGGAGGCGCAAGCCTTCGTCTTCATCCCGCCGCCGGTGCGCGGCATGGGCGCGGCGGCGGGCTTCTCGATGCGGCTGCAGGATACGCTGGGCATGGATCCGACCGAGTTCGCCCGCGTGACCCAGGAGTTCGTCGCCGAGGCCAATCGCACGCCGGGCATTGCCAACGTGTTCACGACGTTCCAGGCCGCCACCCCGCAGATCTTCGTCGACGTCGATCGCGACAAGGCGCAGATGCTGAAAGTGCCGGTCACCAACATCTTCGAGGCCATGCGCGTGTTCATGGGCTCGGCCTACGTCAACGACTTCAACATGTTCGGCCGCACCTATCGCGTCACGGCGCAAGCCGACGGCGACTACCGCCTGGACGCGGAGAGCGTATCGAAGATCCGCGTGCGTTCGACCGACGGGCAGATGGTGCCGCTCGGCAGCCTGGTGACGTTCAAGGAGATCGCCGGGCCCGAGCGGGTGCCGCGCTACAACCTGTTTCCTGCCGCCGAGGTCAACGGCACGGCGCGGCCGGGCATCAGCTCGGGCCAGGCCCTGGAGATCATGCGCGGGCTGTCGCGCGAGAAGCTGCCCCAGGGCGTCACCTTCGAGTGGACCGATCTGTCCTACCAGGAGGCCAAGGTCGGCCGCACGGGCTACTACATCTTCGTGCTCAGCGTGATCTTCGTGTTCCTGGCACTCTCCGCGCAGTACGAGAGCTGGTCGCTGCCGCTCGCCATCATGCTGATCGTGCCCATGTGCCTGTTCTCGGCCGCGTTCGGGGTGTGGCTGCATGGGCGCGAGATCAATATCCTGACCCAGATCGGTTTCGTGGTGCTGATCGGGCTGGCGGCCAAGAATGCGATCCT
>VBAB01000302.1 GCA_005888525.1 Alphaproteobacteria bacterium | reverse complement strand
CGCAGCCTCACCGAGGCCGTGGGTGGCGATCGGATCGCGGTGGCGAGCCTCGTTCCGGCGAGCATGGATGCCGAGGACTATCAGCCCAAACCGGAGGACGTGCTCCGGCTGAGATGCGCCCGCATGGTGGTGCGCGTTGGGCTCGACTACGATTTGTGGCTCGATCGCCTGTTGCTGCAGGCCGGCGAGCCCGAGCTGCGACGCGGCGGCTCCGGCCATGTCGATGCCTCCTTCGCCATCGCCGTGCTGGAGCTTCGCGGCATGAGCGTGGGTCCGGGCGACGGTCATGCTCACGGCAGCGGCAACCCGCATTACTGGCTCGACCCCAAGAACGCGGAGATCGTCACCGGCACGATCCTGGAGGCTCTCGCGCGCATCGACCCAGCCGGTGCCTCCGGCTACGAGGCCAACCGTCTTGCATTCCTCGCACGGCTCGACGCCAAGCTGAAAGAATGGGAGGCACGGCTGAGCCGGCTCGACGCCGCGCCGCTTGTTGCCTATCACAACAGCTGGCCTTACTTTGCGCGCCGGTTTCGACTGAACTTCGTCGGCTTCATCGAGATCAAGCCGGGCATTCCCCCGAGCGCGTCGCATCTTGCGCGCATGATCGAGACCATGCGCGCACGCTCAGTCCGCATTGTCATACGTGAGCCCAACGAGGCGAAACGCGACGTCGAGTTCGTGGCACGCAGCGCGGGCGCCAAAGTCGTCGTGCTCGCTGCTTCCGTAGGCGCGTTGCCGGGGACGGGAGACTACATCTCGCTGTTCGACACCAATGTCGCAGCATTGGAATCGGCGTTCACCGCGCGATGACCGAAGCCGTAACATTCCTTTGGCCCGCGTTCCTGGTGTCGGTATGCCTGGTGGGCATCCACGCCTATTTCGGCATCCAGGTCCTCGCCCGCAAAGTCATCTTTGTCGATCTGGCGCTCGCGCAGATCGCGGCGCTCGGCGCGACGGTGGCATTCATGCTCGGCCATCCCGCCCAGAGCCCGGCGACCTATGGCTATTCGCTCGTGTTCACTCTACTTGCAGCCATGCTGTTGGCTTTCACGCGGTCGTGGGCCACGCGCGTGCCGCAAGAGGCGCTGATCGGGGTCATCTACGTCGTTGCGGCGGCGGCTGCCATTCTGCTGATCGATCGGGCGCCGCAGGGCGCCGAGCATCTCAAGCAGATTCTGACCGGAAACATTCTCACCAGCGGACTCCATGACGTTGCGGTCATTGTTCCGCTTTACGCCGCGGTGGGGCTGCTGCACTGGCTGTTGCGTCGCCGCCTCACCGGAGCGGGGTCGCTGGTTTGGGAATTCGTGTTCTATGCGACGTTCGGCCTGGTGGTGACGAGCTCGGTCGCGCTTGCCGGCGTCTTGTTGGTCTTCTCGTTCCTGATCATTCCCGCCGCGATCGGGGTGCTGTATGCCTCGACGCTGGCGCGGCAATTGGCGATCGGCTGGACTGCAGGGACGCTGACCAGCGGCGTCGGCCTTGCCGCGTCCTTTGCATTGGATTTGCCGACGGGCGCAACCATGGTTTGCGCCTTTGGCGCCGGGCTGGCGCTCGCCGGACTTGCCTATCCGTTCCTGCGCGGGAGCCCCGCGCACGCGCTGAAGGGTTCGATCGCGGCGCTTCGCTGGTGCGCAGCGCTCCTGATTGCAGCGTCGGCCGTGGCGCTGGTGCTCGCCCCACGCTCGGACCAGCCGCTGATCGACGCGGTCGAATATGCATTCCCGCTGGTGCGCAGCTTGTATTTCACCAAGTCCGAGCTCGCGACCTATGAGGACGCCCGCCGGTATGCCGAGCGCCATCGCCTGGAGGCGGAGCGATTGAACGACATGGAGTCGCGCCATCGCTCGCAAGGCGAGCCGATCGACGACAGCACCGTGCGGCGGATCTCGTCGTTCCTGAAGTCCTATGGAGAAATGCGCAAGGGCGAGCAATTCGTCATGGACGAGGTGCGCGCACGCGCGCGCGCGCGTGTGCGCTGGGGTGGGGGCCTGGGCCTATTGGCGTTGGCTCTGCTGCTAGCCCCCGTTCCCTGGCGCCGCTTGTGGGCGTAGGCGTCGGAAAGGCATCACACAAGCAGCTCGCGACAACCGAGATCGTCAACGGCCAGGAAGGTACGCCCCAGATTGTTCCACCAGATCAACGGTGGAATGTTGTTTGCCGCCTGCCACACGGGCGTTGCGATCTGCCAAAGCACCGACAGGCGGTAATCGTCATCCAGCGCCCGCCGGTCGTAGCCGTTCACGCCGCGCGCCACCAGCTCGGCATGGTAGTGATCGAGCAAGGGGCGCTCGAAACTGCGCCGAAGATCGGGATACCAGTGCAGCGCCATCATGTAGGCGAGGTCGTCCGTGGCCATGTCGACGCGCCAAGAATCCCAATCGAAGATTCGCACGTCGCCTTTTTCACCCGGCTTCGGCAGGAAGGCGTTCCAGATGTGTGCGTCACCATGGACGATCGTGGCATTGCGATGCGAATGATAGCGCTTGTTCAGTCGGGGCCCCGCATCGATCAATCGTTCGAAGAGCTTGCGGCGCTCGGGCGGCAAGCGGTCACCGACTCGATCGGCAAAGCGCGCGAACTCCGCCGCGAAGTGTTGGAGCTGGCTATCGTCGGCTGGAAGCCAGGTGCCAATTGATACGCCGAGACGAGGGTCATCCCACCATTGCGCATGAAAGCGCGCCCACGCAGCGATGATCCGCTTGCAATCCTCCATCGTCGGCGGAAGCGGCCAGGCGGTGGCGATGAAGTGCGAGTCCGTGAGGTCTTCGAGCAGAAGGTGCCACTCGTTCGTGTTCCAGATCCCCTCGAAGCAGCGCGGAGCAAAACGGGCCGACATCCCGGCGGCAACCTGAGTGTAGAACGCGACCTCATGCCGACCGGAGTTCCACTTGGCATCGGCGCGTTCAGGTAGACCGGTCTTGAGAATGAGCGACCTCGGCTCGTCGGCGGCCGCTCCTTCGTAGGACAAGCGCAGCTTGATGATCCTGGACAAGATCGTCGCGCGCGAGCTCTCCACGACGACGTTGCAAACGCGGCCGGCACCAAGCGCACCCGACCGGCGCAGGGCGCCGGTCAAATGTTCGCAGTCCGCCGCTCTTG
>VBAB01000301.1 GCA_005888525.1 Alphaproteobacteria bacterium | reverse complement strand
AGCACCGGCAGCGTGCCGCGAAACTGCCCCTGGCCGAGGTGCTTGCCCATGTCGAGGGTGATGAAATAACTGAACCCCATGATATGCCGGAGCGATGTCTTGAGGTGCCCGAGCGCCTGCCCGAGACTGGCCTTGCGCAACTTCAGAACGTCGGGAATTGGTCCGATCAATTCGAGCCCACTGAGCACATAGGTGGCGGCCTTCGGAAAAAAGGCATCCGCGTAGAGGAAATCCGGTCCGCTGAACATATAGAACAGCGTTTTCTGAGGTTCTGTCAGATATTTCGCCTGGAAGGCGCGCACCTTCGAAAGCTGCCGCTGCTCGAGTAAGAGCCATTGTGCATCGAAGGACTTGGCATGCGCCTGCCAGGCCGGGTCGCTGGTCAGCGCGACGAGCGGCGAGCCCTCGGAGGGCTTCAGGCCCGCCAGGAAACGGGCGGTGTCATTCGCCGTTGCTGTGCCGGACTGGGCCGCCGGCGCTTGCGCAGCCGCGGATCCATGAAGCCATCCGACCGCTATCACGGTCAGAGCCAGAAGCGCGCAACCAAGTCGCCGCATGCAGTCCCCCCAATCTCTCGACTGTTCTCACATCACTCTTCTTCGGACATCACCCGCAGGCCGTCAAAGTGAAACGACATGCACCTCGAGGTGGGTCGGAGTTGCGCGCCTCCTCGCGGGCGCAGCCCTCCGAGGTCATTCGGCTGCGCGTTGCCCGCAGCGAAGCCAGAGGGCGATGGCCTACTTGCCCTTGAAAGCCGGCTTGCGCTTCTCCATGAACGCACGCCGGCCCTCGATGTAGTCCTCGCTGGCGAAGCAGGTCTTGATGGCGGCGTCGATGTCGTGGAAACGGCGCTTGTCGGGATCCTCCACCGCGGCGTTGATGGCGAGCTTGGCTGCCTTGATGGTGAGCGGCGCGTTGCCGGAGATGGTGGAGGCAAGCTTCTGCACGTAAGCCTCGAGCTCGGCCGGCGGCACCACCCGGTTGACGAGGCCCATGATGCGCGCGTCCTCGGCGGTGAACTTGCCCGCCGAGAAGAAAATCTCCTTGGCGAAGGCCGGCCCGACGATATCGACCAGCTTCTTGATGCCGCTGTAGCGATAACCCAGCCCGAGCCGGGCGGCGGGCACCGCGAACACCGAGTCGGAAGAGCAGATGCGCAGATCGGTCGAGAGCGTGATGGCCAGGCCGCCGCCAATGCAGATGCCGCGGATCATGGAGATCATCGGCTTCTGGGCCGCGTTGAGCGCCGCGTGCGCGGCATTGCCGGCGTCGTCGTAGACCTTGATGGCGTCCGTGGTGCCGCGCTTCTTCTCGAACTCGGAGATATCCGCCCCCGAGACGAACGCGCGCTCGCCGGCCCCCGCCAGCACGATCACGCGCACCTGGGGGTCCGCCTCGAAGGCGGCCATGATCTTCGGCACTGCCAGCCACATCTCGTAGGAGACCGCGTTGTGCTTCTCGGGCTGGTTGAAGATCATCCAGCCGATGCCACCCTCCGTGCGGGCGATCATCTTGGTCGTGCCGAGATCCATGTTTGGTATCCTCCTGCGGCGGCTGTGGGTGCGAGGCCGTGGTCGTGCCAGATGGCCCAGTCTATGGGCGCGCATGCCCCCTCGTCCAACGCCATTGAGGCATGGGTGGGTCGCTGGAGTGCCGCTGCCCGGGTCGCCGAGGGTCGCCCGCGGGCTTGCCAGGCCCGGCCGTCAAGGCCATGTAACCAGGGGAGGCGCCCGCGCAACCCTTCCCCCGAGCCCGCCGTCGAAAGGTCGACACATGGCGCAATCCCTCATGGCTTACGAGTGGGCGGTCCGGCTCGCGGTCTTCTCAGGCGTGTTTGTGGTGATGGCGCTGTGGGAGCTCGGGTTGCCGCGGCGGCAGCTGACCGTCGGCAGGCTCGGGCGTTGGCCTGGGAACCTGGGGGTCGTGGCCATCGACACGGTGGTTGTGCGCGTTCTCTTTCCGACTGCGGCGGTGGGCGTGGCGCTGGTCTGCGAAGCGCGGGGGTGGGGACTGCTGCGCTGGATGTCGGTGCCGCCCGGGGTGGCGACAGTCGTGTCCGTGCTCCTGCTGGACCTCGCCATCTACCTGCAGCATGTGATGTTCCATTGGGTGCCGGCGCTGTGGCGGCTGCACCGCATGCATCACGCCGACCTCGACATCGACGTGACCACGGGCGTGCGCTTCCACCCGATCGAGATCGTGCTCTCCATGCTCATCAAGTTCGCCGTGGTGGCGGCGCTGGGCGCGCCGGCGCTGGCCGTGCTTGTCTTCGAGGTGCTGCTCAACGCCACCTCGATGTTCAACCACGGCAATGTGCGCATGGCCCCGGCGATCGATCGCATCGTGCGGCGGCTGGTGGTGACGCCCGACATGCACCGCGTGCACCATTCCATCATCCGGGCCGAGACCGACAGCAACTTCGGCTTCAACTTCCCCTGGTGGGACCGGCTGTTCGGCACCTACCGGCCGCAGCCGGCGGAGGGCCATCTGGGCATGACCATCGGCATCGACCTCTTCCGCGACCCTGCCGAGCTGCGCCTCGACCGGATGCTCGCACAGCCCTTTCGCAGTGATCAGGGGCCCCTGGCCACGAAGGTGCAGGACAAGACGAGTCCGCGACACTCATAGACTGTTCAAGTCAGGGTCGCGACGCGCGCTGTGCCGGATGTGCAGGACGATCACGAAATCACGCGCAATGGCATAGTAGACGCGATATGGATAGCGAGTGGGTGGCAAAATGCGAATGTCGGCGTTGGTGGTCGGTCTTCCCATGCGCGGGGTGTTCGCGAGGCGGCGGATCTTGCCCAATAAATGTAGCCGCACGCGCTCCGCAGCTTGCGCACCAGCGTGCTGAACCAAATAGCTTTTGATATCCTGCAGGTCTTGCTCGGCGCGGCTGTGAAGGTTGACCTTCACGCCCATGGCTTGTTGAGCACGTCGGCCTTGTCGGCGTCGACGAGATTGTCGCCCCGAAGGGCTTCCGCCAGCACTGGCTCGAGAACCGCACGCTCGTCTTCCGAGAGGACATACACGTCCTGCTCGGCGATCTCGGCCAGAGCCTCGACCGCCAACTCCTTGCGCTCCTCAGGGAGCGCCCGGAGCTTCGCAATGAGAGTTTCGAGCTTCTCTTGTGTGCTGGACATGGTGTGAGACTATCACGTTACCGCCGCTGCGTCACGAGCGTGCCGAGCACGATCAGGGCCGCGCCGGCAATGGTGGCGAGCCCCGGAACCTCGGCGAAGAACAGGAAGCCGAACACCACGCCCCACACCAGCGTGACGTAGGTGATCGGCGCCAGCCGGGCGGCCTCGATGCGGGCGAAGGCATGGGCCAGCATGGTGTGTGCCACCACACCGATGGTGCCGAGGAAGGCGAACTGGCCGAGATCGGCGAGCGTCGGCGCCTTCCACACCCAGCACGCCGGCAGGGCGAGGATCAGGGCGGGGCCGAGGTTCTGGAACAGGATGATCTGGGCCAGAGGATCGCGCGTGGCGCGGTGGCGCAGCATGATCAGGTTGAGCGAATAACCGACGGCCGATACGAGCACCGCGGCCGCGCCGATCAGCACCTCCTCGCCGATGCCGGCGGCCCCGAGCTTGCCGCCGACGATCAGCAGCATACCGAGGAAGCCGGCGGTGAGTGCCAGGCCGATGCGCCAGTCGAGTCTTTCGCCCAGCAGCATGGCCCCCAGCAGCGCCAGCGGCAGGCGGCCGAGCGCGAAGAAGAAGGACGTGGCGGTGACGACGATCAGGAGCGCGCGCAACCCGTTGTAGGCCGCCGCTTCCCGCGTCGGCCAGCCGGGCCGCATCCACAAGGCATAGACGACCGCGCCCAGCATGCCGAAGGCATAGCGCAGGAAGGCGATCTCCAGCGTCGGGTAGTGCGGGGAGAGCTGCTTGATCAGCGCGTCCATGAGCGTCAGCAGCCCCTCGGCCGCGATTGCGAGCAGGACGAGCCGGGCGAGAATTGGGGGAGCCGGAGGGGCGGGCATGGAGGGCGCAAGGTAAGGGCGTACATGGGCCGTGCCAATGGCCGTCTCGCGGTCGCGAGCGCGGCTGGCGCGGATGTCTCGACGTGGATTGCTGCACGGTCGCGTGCTACAGGCACAAGGTGCGCGATTGAAGCCGGCAGTCGAGGGTGAGGTCGAGCGATGCGACGCGTCGTGGTGGTTGTGCTCGATGGCATGCGGCGGGACCTCCTCGATGAGGCCCATACACCCGCGCTGGCGCGATTTGCGCGCCGGTCACGCAGCTTCGCCGCCCACCGTTCCATGTTTCCGTCGGCCACGCGTGTGGTGTCGGCGTCGTTCGCGACCGGTTGCACGCCCGCGCGCCACGAGCTGGCGGGCAATACGCTGGCGCTGCTGGAGGACGGGCGGCTCGTCTACCACGATGCGGGCCATCCCGACTTCCTGCAGCACAAGCGCCGCGTGACGGGCCGATCGCTCGCCGTGCCGACGTTGGCCGAGCGGCTCAGCTCCCACGGCGGCATGATCATGT
>VBAB01000287.1 GCA_005888525.1 Alphaproteobacteria bacterium | reverse complement strand
GACGGCGGGATCGAATGCGGGTTGCCGAGCGGTCATCGTGCGCCTCCCGCCGTCTTTCCGGCGGTTGCGCGCGGCAGCGCCAGGAGGTCCTTGAAGTAGCGCAGGTTGGCCATGAAAGGATATTGGTCGCCGTCGAGCCGCAGCGCCTTGGTCTTGATCATGGCGATCAGGTCGTGGCCGCCGGGCGGCGGCAGCGGCCGCCAGAAGGTGTCCCAGGCCTCCTGCGACGCCCTGAGCGCGAAGGTCCAGCGCGCTTGGACGAAGGGCCCCTTGTCGACGGCCTCCACGCGTCCGCGGTGGATGCGCACGAGATAGTCGGCGTCGCCGATGCCCAGCAGGAAGGTCGTGTCGAGATGGCGGCCCCGGTGCACGAGCCATGCATCCTCGTCGGCCAGCACCGCAAGTCGCTCGATGGCACCCGGCCTCATGCCGATCCCCCAACGTTGTCATCCCGGTGCTTGTCACCGGGATCCAGCCAACCACGAGTCCTCAAGATGTCCGGAGGCCGTGGCAGACTGGATCCCGGGCACAAGGCCCGGGATGACAGTCAATCATTTCTTGCGGAAGGCGTCGATGCTGACGACCTTGGGACCGGCCGGCGGGCCGGGCTCGCTGGACTTGACCGCGGGATGTTTGGCCAGCGCCTTGTCGGCGGCCGCGGGACGCTCCGCGCTCTTCTCAGATTGCGGCCGGCGCGCAGCGCGCGGCTTCTTCTCCGCACGGCTCCCCTCGGAATTGGTGGACGCCTTGAGCGGCTCGCCGGCCCCGGCATCGGCGTGCGGGGTCTCGCCCTGCACCGCGGAGAGGTGAAGTGGGCCTGCGCCCTCGCCCTCGCCCTCGTCGAACTGCAGGCCGTATGGCACGCTCGGATCGAAGAACACCTTGATGGCAGCGAAGGGAACCACGAGCCGCTCGGGAATGCTGTCGAACGTCAGCTTCACCTCGAAGCGCACGTCATTGACCAGCAGGTCCCAGAAGCGGTGCTGGAGGACGACGGTCATTTCCTCGGGGTATCGCTCCTTCAGCCGCTTGGACAGCACCACCCCCGGCGCGCCCGTCTTGAAGGCGATGTAGAAATGGTGCTCGCCCGGCAGCCCGGACTTGGCGACGCGCGCAAGCACAGTACGCACGATGCCGCGCATCGCGCTCTGCGCCAACGCCTCGTAATCGATTTCCCGCTCGGCAGTCATGCCCAACAAGAGACCACGGGGTGGACCGTGGCGCAAGGAAGTGGAGGGCTTCTGTTGCCCGGTGCCCTCCGAAACCGCGCCTGACGCGGCTAGACGTCAGGACTTCAAGTTCAGGCTTTTCGCGCCGCGTTACGCAGCGAGAGCAGCCTCAGCATAGTTGTCATTGGCAACTATTCTGATTGACCCGATAACGGCGGTATCATGCCGGGCAAAAGAGCACCCTTTACACCCTCGTCGATCCTAGTTCGCCCCCGCCGCAGGGGTCAGGTCTCTGACCCCTGGGGTGGAGGCGCCGGGTACTGCCCCCGGGTCCGATGGGCTTATTGCGATGTCCATTTATCGCCATAGCCGGACGAATCCGGCACTCCTAATATAGGCGACTGCGGCGTCAATTGAAAGCTACCCGAGGCCCGCAAGCGGGTACGCTGTGCACACATGCAGTGGCGGGCAATCGGCAGGATCCTGTGGCAGATCAAAGAGTTGTACAAGCCGCGCTGCTCACAGGCCCGCCCGCCTATGAGCCGCGAACGCCGTGGTCGCCCGTTGCCGCGTTACTGGCAACCGTGGCCATCGTCGGTGTGAGTGTCCTTGCAGCCGTCGTCGTGCTGGGCACCGAAATCGTCGGCGGCCCCTCCGGCGGGTCGAGCCGCGGGATATGGCGCCAGGACATGAGCGCGCTGGCCACCCTTGCCATATGGCAGGCCATTGCCGTCGTGCTGACAGTCCTGGCGAGCGTGCTGCTTGGCGGCCGCAGCCGCGACGTGCTGGCCTTGCGGCCGCCCGCCGGCACGCGCGGCGTCTATCTCAAGGCCGTGCTGCTGATGGCCCTGCTGCAAATTGCAGTGAGTGCCGTTCAGTATTTCTTTCTACCGCAGGACATGTACGCCGACCTGCGCCCGTTCGTGCAGCTTTTCGGCGAGCAATGGGTTTTGGCCCTGCTGGTGGTGGGCATCGGCGCCCCGCTGTCGGAAGAGCTGCTGTTCCGCGGCTTCCTGCTCTCGGCGCTGGCGCGCTCGCGGCTGGGCTTTGCGGGCGGCGCGCTGGTGACGACAGGCCTGTGGACGGCCCTGCATGCCGGCTATTCACTGGCCGGCATCGTGGAGGTGTTCCTGATCGGTCTCTTCTTTTCCTGGCTGCTATGGCGGACCGGCAGCCTCCGGGTGCCCATATTCTGTCATGCGCTGTATAATTCGCTGATCGTGCTGGTGCTGCGGCACGTGCCCTTGCCCACGTAAGTTTGGCCCTGCTGAACTTGCTCCAGAATCGCACTACGTTAGCGGTATGGAGCAATATCTCGACCTCATGCGCCGCGTGCGCACGCAAGGCGTGCGCAAGACGGACCGCACGGGTACCGGCACGCTCAGCGTGTTCGGGCACCAGATGCGCTTCGATCTGGCCGACGGGTTTCCGCTCGTCACCACCAAGAAGGTGCACCTCAAGTCCATCATCCACGAGCTGATCTGGTTCCTGGCCGGGGATACGAACACCAAATACCTGAATGCCAACGGGGTTTCGATCTGGGACGACTGGGCCGACGAGAACGGCGATCTAGGGCCGGTCTATGGGCAGCAATGGCGATCGTGGGCGACGCCGGATGGTCGCAGCATCGATCAGATCCGCGAGGTGGTGGAAACGCTCGCGAGCAATCCCGACAGCCGCCGCATGATCGTCACCGCCTGGAATCCGGCCGACATCCCGGACATGGCGCTGGCGCCCTGTCACTGCCTGTTCCAGTTCTATGTCGCGGAGGGGCGCCTCTCCTGCCAGCTCTATCAGCGCTCGGCCGATGTATTCCTGGGTGTGCCGTTCAACATCGCCAGCTATGCGCTGCTGACCATGATGATGGCAAAGGTGGCCAGGCTCGAGCTGGGCGAGTTCATCCACACCTTCGGTGACGCACACCTCTATCTGAACCACCTCGAGCAAGCCGACCTGCAACTCACCCGCACGCCGCGACCACTGCCGCGGATGGAGATCAATCCCGCCGTGCGCTCGATCTTCGACTTCAAGTACGAGGATTTCATCCTGTCGGGCTACGACCCCCACCCGCACATCAAGGCCGAGGTGGCGGTGTGACCGGCAAGGTCCGCATCGCCTTCGTGGTTGCTACGGCCGAAAATGGCCTCATCGGCCGCAATGGCAAACTGCCCTGGCGGCTCCCCTCCGACCTCAAGCGCTTCCGCCAGGTCACCCTGGGCAAGCCGGTCGTCATGGGCCGCAAGACCTATGATTCGATCGGCAAGCCGCTCGATGGTCGCGAGAACATCGTCGTGACGCGACAAGCGGGCTTCAGCCGGCCCGGAGTCCACGTTGCCTCCTCGGTCGAGCAGGCCCTCGCGCTCGGCCAGGAGCTGGCCGAAGGGCGCGGCGTGGACGAGGTGATGGTCATCGGCGGGGCGGAGGTCTACCGGGTGGCGCTCCCCCGCGCGGAGCGAATTTATCTCACCTTGGTGCATGCCGAGCCCGAGGGCGACGCCCGTTTCCACGCTCTGGACCCGCAGCAGTGGCGGGAGACAGCCCGGGAGCCGATGCCACACGGGCCAAACGACCAATTCTCGGCCGAATTCATTGTGTTGGACCGGCAAGGATGATCCTGCCACGTATGGCGCGGGTCGCCCCTACACCCCATATAACCCAATCGCGCAGGTGCATTTGCGCGCACTCTATGGGTGCCCTATAAGCAACACAGCAGGCGGCTTTCCTGGAGCAAGATCGTTTCTGATCGAAGCGAGGGCTTCGATCAGAAACGTGAATCTTGCTCTAGAAGCAAGGAGTAGAGCAGGATTCACGCTTCGGCCGCCACGTATCGGTCGGGGCAAAGTTGGTTCAATCCGAAGCGATCCTGCTCTAGCAGAACCAAGGGTTGCAGAACGCTCTGATCCCGACGCACCACCGGGGCGGAGCGCCCGATTTGTGTAACCAGCGTGGCAACACCGGAGAGCGCAGTTCATGCCCTGGAGCAATCAGAGTGGGGGCGGCCGCAGGGGTGGCGGAGGAGGTCCGTGGGGTCAGGGGCCCTCGGGTGGTCCTCA
>VBAB01000286.1 GCA_005888525.1 Alphaproteobacteria bacterium | reverse complement strand
ACGTTGATTTCGTCTCTTTCCTGTAGAGATAGCTCACGGCGCGGCGCAGGATCTCGGGGTCAACGGCTTTTGTCATGGCCGTCACCTCCTTATTCAACTCTTGCTCCATGCTGCGCATCAGCTTCTGAGTCCGACGCACGGTAGGAGAAAAGCCTGCTACGCCCAAGAGGTTGTCCCATACTCGATGGCGAGTGGATGTCTTGCGCATGCCGACGATATGGCGCTTTGGATCGATGACATCCGTGTAGGCGCCGGATTTTGCATTGGGGAGGTCCAGAGTTTGTCCAACCAACAGCTCATAGAGGAACCACGCCTTGCGCGCATACGCACCTGTCGGCTCCGTCAACACCCACTGTCGCACCAGTTCGGGGCCCAATTTCTTGAAGGCCGCTACAAGAACACCCAGATCAGTTGGTTCGTACTTGAGGCCGAATAGTAGATGGGCCTTCAGATCTCCCGAATGACCTTGCTTCTTCGGGTACACCTCGAGTGCGCGATCAGCGTAGAGCTCTGAACGACGCACGGCTCCTTCAATGCGACTAGTTGTGAAGGGCGCTGGAACGTTTAGCTTCAGCTCCTCAACGAGCGCCGCGTAGCCTGTTAGCATTTTTAGTTCCAATGTAGGCCTGAGCTGTCTTTTTCACTCATGGCTCCGGATTTTTGATTCCGAGCCGGCTCTTGGGAGGAGAACTGATTCTGGCACATCAGAATCAGTTCTAAACCCGCCGGCCGCTGTCGCAAACGATTCTCGCATGTCGGAATTAGTCCTAAAAGACCAGCACGTCAACTTTTTCAGTTCTAGCCGCGCCCGAGCACTTCGGGTGGAAATGCATTGTTCACCCGTACCTTGCGCCCACAACAGAAGGACCAAAGTGGAGGGCAGCGCGCGCTAACCCCTCGAGCACGGAGGGGCTGCAGAAGGTTGCCCGCTACGGAAAGCGGATCGGCGCCAGTCGGTGGCACCGGCTCGGGTTAGCGCCCCTCGGCTGCCATCTGACGGCGCCGGTTGATCCTTCGCCCCCCATTCAGGCGGGCCAGAGACCAGCTCTCGCCGGCAATTTCGGCAAGCGCGGACGGCGCCTCCCGGCGGGCCGACGCCAGGATCACCACGTTGAGCTCGCTCGAGGCCGCATTCTCGGTGAAGGCCCACACCTCGAGCCCTTCGGCCTTGAAGCGATCAGCGATCCGACCGGGCACGGGATCATCCGGCACGTCGCATGAGATGTTGACGGCGATACGCCCGTGCGCACTCAAGGCGCCTCGCACGCGTGCGATCGTGGCGGGCTGGAGCACCGCTTCGTACGAAAAGCGTGGGCCCCCCACATCGATACCGATGGCATCGAAGGTGCGCCTTTCCGTGCACACGAAGTTGCGCATATCGGCCGTGACGCACTCGACGCCGTTCGGCATCCAGAAGAACACACGCGCCAATTGAAAGCTGATCGGGTTGGCATCGACGACGACAACCCTGCTGGCCCGGCGATGCAGCATAGTCGCAAGCGCCCCGCCGCCGCAGCCGAAGAGCAGCGCGTTGGCGCTATTCTCGAGGAGAGTCGCCATCAGGCTGACGTAGGCGACGTCGGCCTCGCCGCCGGCAAGCACGCTGCTTTGGCTTACGCCGCCTTCCTGGTAGTGCCGCGCGCCCGTGGACGCTTCCTCCAGGACGCGGATTTCACCGTTGGGACCGTTGAAGCGGGCAAGGATGCGCATGCGGACTCCCCGTGCCGACCGCATGCGCGCTCGAGCTCACGCCCAAAGTAGCAGGATTTGCTGCCGCGTTCACCCCCTTCCGGCCACGCGCCCGGTTTCCCAGCCGATCAGCGCGCGCTTGCGGGTCAGGCCCCAATGGTAGCCGCCGAGACTGCCGTCGCCGCGCAGCACGCGGTGGCAGGGCACGACGAACGAGATCGGGTTGCGGCCGACAGCCGAGCCGACCGCGCGCGAGGCCGATGGCGCACCGATGTGGCGGGCGATGTCGGTGTAGCTCACCGCCCGGCCCATCGGGATCTTGAGCAGCGTCTCCCAGACGCGAACGTCGAAATCGGTGCCGATCATGACCAGCCGCACCGGCTGGTCCCGGCTCCATTCCGAGGCGAAGATCTGGCGGGCATGGGGGGCGGTTTTCGTCGGAGCCTCCACGTAGCGTGCCTTCGGCCAGCGCTGCATCATGTCGACGAGCGCGTCCTGCCGCGACTGGCCCTTGTCCTCGTCGACGAAGGCAAGTCCGGCGACGCCGCGCTCCGTGGCGATCAGCAACGCCTCGCCGAACGGACAGGCGTGGAAGCCGTAGACCATCTCCAATCCTTCGCCACGGCGCTTGTAGTCACCGGGCGTCATGGCCTCATGGGAGACGAAGAGGTCGTGCAGTCGGCTGCCACCCGACAGACCCACCTCCAGGGCGGTATCGAACACGCTGGCGGAGCCTTCGAGCAGGCCGCGCGCGTGATCGATGGTGATGGCCTGCACGAATTCCTTGGGGCTGAGGCCACACCAGCGCCTGAAGAGCTTCTGGCAGTGCGCCGGGCTGAGCCCCAGATGCTCGGCCAGCCGCTCGAGGGAAGGCTGCTCCGTCCACGTTGCGGACAGGAAGGCGATGGCCCGGCGGATCAGCGCATAGTCGCGCGAGCGATCCGAGGTGAGCGGGGTGGCGGTTTCGGCGATGGTGGATGCGTGCAGCATGGGTCTTCCTCGCGGTTATTAGCGGCGGTGACCCCAGACTTAGTGGGCGTCGCTGCGTAATTCGACCCGTTTCTTGTGGGCCCTTTATTTCTTTAGACGCGCG
The DNA here is from genome assembly GCA_005888525.1 of Alphaproteobacteria bacterium. GTDB lineage: Bacteria > Pseudomonadota > Alphaproteobacteria > Rhizobiales > Hyphomicrobiaceae > AWTP1-13. The sequence continues at coordinate 1,845 of VBAB01000286.1, read as the reverse complement.
CGCCGCCGCGGGCATCGATCAAGGCCCCACGCAAAGCCTCTGCAAAATCGCGACGCTCACCGTCCGTGAGAAAGCGGGCGAAGGCCAATTCCTTGCCCTGCGACACGATTTTAAGGTCCGTACGCCCGTCGGGCCACTCGCGCAGGCTCACGCGCGCCCAGTAGGGGTTGCAATCGAACTGCTCGCGCCGCCCGGAGGGGTGCACCCTGGTCCAGGTCAATTGCGCCGGGGTCAGCTCGACCGTCTCGTAGAGCCGGCCGGAGCGGTAGTTGAGCCGGAACGCGAGGTAGACCAGCGCCACATCCAGCCCGAAGAAGCCCATCACCGGCCAGGCGCCGGCCAGGAAGAAGACCAGGCCGGTGATGAAGCTGATGCCGGCGAGCGCCGCCATCAGGACCAGGAAACCGGTGGGCCCCAGCGACCTGTGCGGTGTCAGCAGGGCGCGGAAAGCGCCCGGCACCGCTTGCGTTTGCTCCCACTTTCCGGTCATGACTGCAATTCTACCAACGCGACCAGCCCGCGCGAAGCCCCCAATGCCCAGAACCGTTCGACCGGGACCAGCCGCGCCTCCGCGCAAGCGTGCACGCAGCCGCACGGCCAAGGTGGCGCCCGAGCGCGTTGCCGAGATCTTCCGGCGCCTTGCTGCGGCCGATCCGGAGCCCAAGGGCGAGCTGGAGTACATCAATCCCTTTACGCTGCTCGTCGCCGTGGTGCTGTCGGCGCAGGCGACCGACGCCGGCGTCAACAAGGCCACGCGCGCCCTGTTCAAGGCGGCCGACACGCCCAAGAAGATGTTGGCCCTCGGCGAGGAGGGCGTGCAGGAGCGCATCAAGACCATCGGCCTCTATCGCAACAAGGCCAAGAACGTGATCGGGCTGTCACGGGCGCTGCTCGCCGAGCACGGCGGCGAGGTGCCGCACCAGCGCGAGGCGCTGGAAGCCCTGCCCGGCGTCGGCCGCAAGACCGCCAACGTCGTGCTCAATACCGCCTTCGGCGAGCCGACGCTGGCGGTGGACACGCACGTGTTCCGGGTGGCGCATCGGTTGGGCCTCGCCTCCGGCAAAACGCCGCTGGAGGTGGAGATGGGCTTGCTCAGGGTGATCCCCGAGGCTTATCTGCACCACGCTCATCATTGGCTCATCCTGCACGGCCGCTACGTGTGCCAGGCGCGCAAGCCGAAGTGCGATGCCTGTGTCGTCTGCGACCTGTGCGCCTCGCCAGACAAATGGTTCGATTGCGGCCCGCCGCAGGACGCCGCGCAACGAAAGGCTTCGCAATGACGGTCGCCAACGGCAGACAGTTCCTGAGCATCCCCGGGCCCACCAACGTGCCCGACGCCGTGCTGGCGGCCATGCAGCGCCCGGCCATCGACATCTATTCGGGCGAGATGATCGCCATCACCGACAGCTGCCTCGCCGACCTCAAGAAGCTCTTCCGCACCGCCGGCCACACCTACATCTACGCCGCCAACGGCCACGGCGGCTGGGAGGCGGCGCTCACCAACGTGCTCTCCCGCGGCGAGACCGTGCTGGCGCTGGAGAGCGGGCGCTTCGCGCTGGGCTGGGGCGAGATGGCCAAGATGCTGGGCATCGAGGTGGAGGTGCTGAAGGGCGACTGGCGCCGCGCCGTCGACCCGGCCGCCGTCGAGGAGCGGCTCAAGCGCGACAAGGCACACACGATCAAAGCGCTGCTGGTCGTGCAGGTCGATACCGCGTCCGGCGTGGTCAACGACATCCCGGCCATTCGCAAGGCCATCGACGCGGCGAAGCATCCCGCCATGCTGATGGTCGACTGCGTGGCATCGCTTGGGTGCGTGCCGTTCGACATGGACGGCTGGGGCGTCGA
>VBAB01000285.1 GCA_005888525.1 Alphaproteobacteria bacterium | reverse complement strand
CGGCACCGCCTCGTCGAGCGCGCGGATCACGATGACTGCGCCGAAGGTCTCCCAGCTGGCGCCGGCGATGTTGCCCCGCGGCAGCGCCGCGAGCTGGCGGGCGACTGCCGCCTCGACCTGGGCCGCGAGCCCCGCATCGTCCGTCATGAGAATGGCCTGCGCGGCGCTGTCGTGCTCGGCCTGGGCCAGCAGGTCGGCCGCCAGCCACTCGGGGTCGTTGTTCCGGTCGGCGATCACCAGCACCTCCGACGGCCCGGCGATGGAATCGATGCCGACCACCCCGAACACCTGCCGCTTGGCGGCGGCCACGTAGGCGTTGCCGGGACCGACGATCTTGGCAACCGCCGGCACGCTTTGCGTCCCGTAGGCCAGCGCCGCCACGGCCTGCGCGCCGCCGATGCGATAAATCTCCGACACGCCGGACAAATGTGCGGCCGCCAGCACCAGCGGATTCATCTCGCCGCCCGGCGAGGGCACGACCATGGCGACCCGCGGCACGCCGGCTACGCGCGCCGGTACCGCGTTCATCAGCACCGAGCTCGGGTAGCTGGCGAGCCCGCCGGGCACGTACAGGCCGACCGACTCGATCGCGGTCCAGCGCGTGCCGAGCCGGGCACCGAGCGCATCCGTGTACTGGTCGTCGACCGGGAGCTGGCGGCGGTGATGGGACTCGATGCGCGCGCACGCCAGCTCGAGGGCAGCCATCGTGTCGATGTCGCACGCCGCCACGGCTGCGGCGATCTCCGCCTGGGTCACCCGCATGCCCGTCGCGGCGAGATCGAGGCGGTCGAACCGGCGCGTCAGCTCGATGACGGCCTTGTCGCCGTTCTCGCGCACCTGGGCGATGATGGCGCGCACGGCGGCATCGACGTCCTCGGAGACCTCGCGCTTGGCGGCAAGGAAGGCCGCGAACGCACGCTCGAAGTCAGGGTCGCCGGTGGTGAGGTGGAGGGGCATGGGTTGCTCGGGCCCGCGGTGGCGACGCCGTCAGGTGTCTCGCGCTGGTGGCAGATCATCGATGGGGTGCTTCGGCATCGTCTCCACGCGCCACACCGGTCCCAGGTCCTTGAGCTCGGCCTCGATGCACTCGACCTGCAGCCGGATTGCGCCTCCGTCGGCGAAGTGCAGCGTGATCTTGCCTTCCGGCGCCTCGCTGGGCTCGAAGCTGATGGCGAGCAGGGAAAGCACGGCGTCCTTCCTCTCGGTATCGATGCCCTGCAGTTGGGCGCCGAGCACCCGCTCGAAGCGCAACGCCGCGCGCCGGCGCATGTATTCTTGCGACCCGCTGTTGCCGCCCTTGAGCGCGTCGGCCCAGTCGAAGCGGTTGCCGATGGCGGCAAACCGCCTCTCGCGCGGCAGATAGGCGATGTCGCCGACCTTGAGCACGGCATCCTGCAGGTGCGCCGACAGCACCGCCAGGTCGTCCACATCGAAGGCGATGAGCTTGAGCTCGGCCATGGCAAGCAGGGTCCTTTTGTGCGCGGCGGTGGGCCGTGGACACCGTGATAGCGAACGCGGGGGCGCTGCGTAAGGGGTCGCGTGGGTGTCAGGCCCACAGGTCTGATACCATGGTCAAAACGCCTGTTGCAGCAATGGTGTCAGACCCGGAGGGTCTGATACCTCCACTAGGCGGCCTTGCCGTCCAGGGAATGGCCCAGGTGACCGTCGACGCGAAAGTCGTCGTAGTTGAGGCGCGGGGCCTTGCGGCCGCCCTCGCCCTCATCGAAGTCCACGATCTCGAACTGTTTCAGAGTCTTCAGCGACCGCAACACATTGGTCTTGTTGCGGCCGACCCTCTCCGCCAATTCAGTCACGGAGGTGGGCCCGGAATGGCGGATCGTTTCGATCAGGATCATGTTCTTCTTGGAAAGCACGCGCGCCAGTGCTTCCGCCGACGTAAACCACACGCGCGGCTCGTCAGGCAGGCGGCGGACGGCCCCTTTCGCGATATCCAGCATTCGCCGATGAATGTACTCGCGCGGCGCTATGCCGATGTGCAGGATGCGCTTGCGGCTCACAGTGCTCCCTCCTTCCTCAGAATATCGGTCTGAGGGACGCGCGCGAAGGTGTCAGACCCTCCGGGTCTGATACCATGGTCAAGACGCCTGTTGGAGCAAGGTATCAGACCCGGAGGGTCTGACACCTACCTACCCGCTGACCAGCCGCTCGATGTCGGCGCCGCAGCCGGAGAGCTTCTGCTCCAGGCGCTCGAAGCCACGGTCGAGGTGGTAGACGCGGTTGATGGTGGTGTTGCCCTCGGCCATCAGCCCGGCGATGACGAGCGACACCGAGGCGCGCAGGTCGGTGGCCATGACCTGGGCCCCGCGCAGGCTCTTCACGCGGTTGATGGTGGTGTTGCCCTCGGCCATCAGCCCGGCGATGACGAGCGACACCGAGGCGCGCAGGTCGGTGGCCATGACCTGGGCCCCGCGCAGGCTCTTCACGCCCTTGATGGTGGCGGTGTCGCCCTGCAGCTGGATGTCGGCGCCGAGGCGGGCCAGCTCCTGCACGTGCATGAAGCGGTTCTCGAAGATGGTCTCGCGGATGATGCTCGTGCCCTCCGCCCGCGTCATCAGGGCCATGAGCTGCGCCTGCAGGTCGGTGGGGAAGCCGGGGAACGGCTGCGTCTCGATCGCAATCGGCTGAAGGTCCGCGCCGTTGCGGGCAACGCGCACGCCCGTCGGCGTCTCGGTGATGGCGACGCCCGTCTTCTCCAGCGTTGCGAACGCCGTCTCGAGCAGGCTCTTGCGTGCGCCTCTGAGCTCGACGTCACCGCCGGCCGCCGCGACCGCGAAGGCGTAGGTTCCCGTCTCGATGCGGTCAGGCAGGACGGTGTGCACGGTGCCCTCCAGGCGGTTCGTGCCCTGGATGCGCAGCGTCGAGGTGCCGATGCCCTCGATCTTGGCGCCCATTTTCGAGAGGCAGTCGGCAACGTCGCCGATCTCGGGTTCGCGCGCGGCGTTCTCGATCACCGTCTCGCCCTTGGCAAGCGCCGCCGCCATCAACACGGCATGGGTGGCACCGACCGAGACTTTCGGGAAGGCGATGCGTGCGCCGCGCAGGCCTCGTGGCGCCTTGGCAACGACGTAGCCGCCGTCGATGTCGATCTCCGCGCCCAGTCCCTTGAGGCCCATCAGGTGCAAATCGACGGGCCGCGTGCCGATGGCGCAACCGCCCGGCATCGAGACGCGCGCCTCGCCGCAGCGGGCCAGCAGGGGGCCCAGCACCCAGAAGCTCGCGCGCATGCGGCTCACCATCTCGTAGGGCGCGGTGGTGTCGACGATGTCGCGCGCGGTGAGATGGAAGGTCTCGCCCAGGTAGGGTGACGGGTCCGCCCGTTTGCCGTCGACGGCGAGATCGACCCCGTGGTTGCGCAGGATGCGCGCCAGCGTGTTCACGTCGGCGAGGTTGGGGACGTTCTTGAGGGTCAGCCGGTCGTGGGTGAGCAGGCTGGCGATCATCAGCGGCAGGGCCGCGTTCTTGGCCCCGGAAATGGGCAGGATGCCGTTGAGCGGCTTGCCACCGACGATGCTGATGCGATCCATGCGTAGCGCCCCGTGCGTTATTGGTGTTTGCAACGCACTTTACGCGACAAGGCAGGCGAAAAAACGCTCAGCGGTCTCTTTCGTTCGAATTATCCGCGCCCTGGTGCACCGGCGCACGCCTTTCCGCGGCACGGGCGCGCGTCTGCTCCTTGCGCTTGGCCAGATTGGCCCGCAGCTCGGCGGCCAGACGGCGGCGCCGATCCGCGGATTGCGTGCTTTTCGTGCTCCTGGCCTCGTCTGCCATGACTCAGATTACGTGCGTCGCGGGTGCGGCACAAGCCGACGCCAATTGCCGGGGAGATAGCCTGGCACCTTGCGCTGATAGTCGCGGTAGGATTCGCCGTGCCTGCGCACGAGTCGCGCTCCTCGAACCAGGCCCCGATGAAGATGTAGGCGCTCATGCAACCCGCAAACAGCGCGTGTCCGGCCGTCAACCACGGCGTCGCCCAGAAAGCGATTAGAAGTCCGAGATAGATG
>VBAB01000284.1 GCA_005888525.1 Alphaproteobacteria bacterium | reverse complement strand
GCTCCTGCACCGCGCCGCGCCGGAAGTCCCAGAGATGATGATGCGGATCGCAGATGGGAAGGTCGGGCTCGAGCGCCTCCTCCTTCACTTTACCCAGCCAGGATTCGTTTCTCGATTGCGCGACCACAGCGTCCTCCCGTCAAAGCCAACCCTTGTGACTGGTACCCAGTATCGCCAAAGATCAACGCGTACGCGACCTGCGCGTGCTCCCCTCCCCCTTGCGGGGAGGGGTCGGGGGTGGGGGTATCAAAGGTCAGACGGCGCTTGCGTCTTCACCCCACCCCTAACCCCTCCCCGTCAAGGGGAGGGGAATCTGTCGAGCCTCGCCCTATCGTCTCCGGCCGACGACGGGCCGGGGCAGGCCGAGGTTCTCCCGCAGCGTTTCGCCCTTGTAGTCCTTATGGAAAAGCCCGCGCCGCTGCAGCTCCGGGACGACGAACGTGATGAAATCCTCGTAGCTGCCGGGCACGCAGGCGGCGCCAACGACGAAGCCGTCACAGGCCGGCGCCGAGAACCATTGCTCGAACGTGTCGGCGACTTCTTTCGGGCCGCCGACCCACGGCGGCGGCAGCTTCCCGCGCCGCGTGATGGTAATGAAATCCCGCGGCGTCGGCTTCCTGTCGCCGAGCGCGGCGACGACCCGGTCCCGTCCCGACTGCGTGCCGCTGAAGCGGGCGAGTTCGGCGTCGGTGAAGGGCTCGTCCAGCGGCTTAGAGCCGAAATCGAAGTTGGTATTCTCCGACAGCAGCATCAACGAGTCGACCTCGAGCGGCAGACGCTCGATGAGCGCGAACTTGTCCTCGGCCTCCGCCTTGGTCGCCGCCACCACGGGATGACAGAGCGTGGCGATCTTCATCTGGTCGGGATCGCGGCCGACACTCGCGGCGTCGGCCTTCAGATCGGTATAGGCCTTTTTCGCGGGCTCGAGATTGGGGTTGCTCGTGAATATGAGCTCGCCCCATCGCGCCGCGAAGCGACGTCCGCGGCCGCTTTGCCCGGCCTGAATGACCACAGGGTGGCCCTGCTGTGAGCGAGGAACGGTGAAGGGACCGCGCGAGCGGAAATGCCGGCCTCGATGGTCGATGCGGCGCACCTTCTCCGGATCAGCGAAGCGCCCTGTCGTTTTGTCGACGATGAGCGCGTCGTCGGCCCAGGTGTCCCAGTGGCCATGCACGACTTCCAGGAACTCGTCGGCTCGGTCGTAGCGCGCGTCGTGCTCGACGGCCTCCTCCAGCCCCATGTTCTGCGCCTCGACGTCGTTCATCGAGGTGACGACGTTCCAGGCGGCGCGGCCGCGCGTCATCAGATCGAGCGTCTGGAACAGGCGCGCAACATGGAAGGGATGATAGTAGGTCGTCGAGTAGGTGGCGCCGAGGCCGAGCCGCGTGGTGCCCATCGCCATCGGCATGAGGCAGGCGATCGGGTCCATCTTGACGCAGCGGATGCCGTGCGCCACGGCCTCCGCAAAGCGCCCGCCGTGGAACTCCGGCATGCCGAGGCGGTCGTCGAAGAAGGCCAGCTGGAACTTGCCGGCCTCGAGCACCCGGCCGATGTGGGCGTAGTAGTCGGGCGACGCAAAATCGCTGCGCGAGTCGGGGTGGCGCCAGGAGCCCGCGAAATTCGAGCAGTTCTGTGCCTGCAAGAACCCCACCATGACCATGTCGCGCATGTCGCTAGTGTCCTGATCGCGAAATTTGCCTGATCGTGCGGCGGGCTCGGAGCGAATTTCGCGATCTGAAGGACACTAGCAAATCATGGATTCTAGTGTGATTCAGATCGAGAAGTCCGCTTCTCCACCTAGCCCAGAGCGATGGTGCGGACTTCTCGATCATCACACTAGCCTCCACGAGCACAGGCTCGGCAACCGCATTATGGCAGATGCGGGCAGATGTTCGTCAGCCCAGCGAGGCAACACCCATGGCCCGGCCGTAGCGCCGGCTGCACTCGAGGAAATCGCCGTACTTCCTGTGCCCGGCAGTGTGCTGGACGCAGGCGAGCAGCAACCGGTCGCGGTCGAAGCCGCGGTTCTTGGCGTAATCCTCGAGCAGGCACTGGGCGATCTCTTGATTGTGCGGATCGTTGCCGAGGCGGCAGGCGGTGAGCGCCAGCTGTTGCACCAGGGGCTGGCGGTCGGCCCCGCTCGCCAGATACGCCCTGGCCCAGGCGACCGCCTGCGGCCCATCCAGCGCGACGACGGCCGTCATGGTTCGCTCCAGCAGCTGCGGCTGGCTCATGCGCTCGGCGCCCGACGGAAGCTCGGCCGGATAGGCTCGCCCTTCGCCGATGTCGCGCTGGTGCCACGCATCGCGGTTGAGGAAGGAAGCCGCCGAATAGAGCAGCTTCAAGCGCTGCGGATGCTCGAAGGTGTCGTAGAACCAGCCCAGTGTGTTGCAGTACTCGTAGCAGTGCTGCGAGATGGAGAAGTTGAGGCTGTCCTGCGTCTCGAGCAGCACTTGCGCGGCGCCGATCTGCAGCACGTCGAGGATCTGGCGCGGCCCCTTGCCCGCGAGCAGCAGCCGGCTCAGGTGCTCGAGATAGGCAGGCTCGTGCTGGCGCAGCACGACCTCGAGGAACGCCTCAGCCTCGGAAGCGGTCAGCGGCTCGGTGTTGGCGAGCAGCGCCAGCTCCTTGGCCGTGGTGCCGGCGTAGGGGATGGCCGAGATCTTCTGCTGCTCGAGGTAGTGGGTGACGCAGTTGCACGCCATCTCATAGGTCGAATACCAGCGCGGGCCGACGGCGATATCGAGCGCGCCGGCATAGAGCACGGAGTGCGCGTCGTCCCAGCCGATGGCCGTGCCCAGCTCGACGGTGGCGCGCGCACGGTAGGACTTGTGGCCGGTGGTGTAGGAGCGATTGAGGAATGCCCGGTCTTGCAAATCGATAAGGCCGGCGAACACCAGCTCGGCCAGCACCGCCTTGCGCTCCGGCTTGTTCTGCATGAGCCCGAGAAACACCCGATAGGCTTCGAGCACGCGACCGCGATGCACCAGCGTCAGCCAGTGGTCGAGGCGATCGCGCAGCGGCCCGTCGAGACGCTCCGGCTCCTGGTCCGGCCAGTGCACGATGGGCGTGGGAGGATTGGGAGGCGTACCCCCCTGGCCTCTCATACCGCGTGCGTAGTGGCCCGGTGCCTTGTTGATCTTCTGGTTCCAGATGTCGAGACCCGTCGGGATGTACCAAATGGTCTGCGCCATCGGCAGTCCCACCGCTTCCGCCGGGAGCCACTTCGACAGGTGCAACGTGGCCCGCGCGCTCAGCAGGCAATGGTCGTTGTTGACGAAGTTGACGAAGCCGTTGTCGATCCGCTCGTGGTAGGGGACGTGCGTGTAGGGTCCGTGGATGCGCACAGCCTCGCGCAGCATCTCGGTGAGCGGTCGACCACGGCGCATCAGGTCGTAGTAGCACTCACTGGCACCGACCTGGTCGCGGGCGAGGACGCGATCCTCGAGCTTGTCGTAGAGAGCACGCCCTGACGGCCCCTGGGCATCAACGGCTGCGGCAAGCGACATGGCAATGATCCCTGCTCGAGAAGCCTCTCAACCAGTCCGGCCTCATTTCGGCGAGCCGGTTCCCGGCATAATGTCACATCAGGGGGAGAAATGGCATAGCGCCCGAGCATATCTGCCCTCACCCCAGGGGAGCGCTATCGTTGCGTCCGTCTCCGGTCGTCATTGTCATGGTGGGCTTGTCCAGGCTTGTCCCGACCATCCAGCCATCCACGGGCCCGGGCACTTGCCGGACACTGGCTCCTCGGGACAAGCCCGAGGATGACACCGATATCTTCTGCCGACGCCATACGACAACACCTTGCACGCACCAGCTCTTGCAAGAGGCTGCCGGGCATCGCACCCTCATGGCCGCGGTCGATGGGACCGAGCAGTCGTGTCGATGGAGCGAGTGGCCATGCGCTTTGACGAATATCGCCGGCAGGATGCGACTGCGCTCGCAAACTCGATTGCCAAGAAGGAGGTCAGCGCCAAGGAAGTGCTCGAGGCGGCAATCACGCGGGCGGAGCAGGTCAACCCTGCCATCAATGCGATCGTGCACAAGCAGTATGACCGGGCCCGTTCCGCGGTTGCTCAGGGGCTGCCCGGCGGGCCGCTCAGCGGCGTACCTTTTCTTATCAAGGACCTCGGCTTCTTCGAGAACGGCGAGCCGGCGACGCTCGGGAGCAGCCTGTTCAAGGACTTCGTCGCCGACCACGACAGCGCCTACGTCGCGCGCTGCAAGAGAGCCGGCCTCGTCATCATGGGCCGCAGCTCGAGCCCGGAGTTCGGTCTCAACCCGAATACCGAGCCGCGCCTCTACGGCTCCTGCCGAAATCCCTGGAACCTCGAGCACTCGGCGGGAGGATCCTCGGGCGGCGCGGCCGCGGCCGTGAGCGCCGGCGTTCTGCCCGCGGCACACGCCACTGACGGCGGCGGCTCGATCCGGGTTCCGGCGGCCCAGTGCGG
>VBAB01000283.1 GCA_005888525.1 Alphaproteobacteria bacterium | reverse complement strand
GGCACCGCCAGCCTCGTCGTCGCGGCGGAGCACACGGCGCCGCGGGTGGGATCGGGGCGGATTGCGGTGCTGGCGACGCCGGTCATGATCAACGTGATCGAGGCGGCGGCGCTGGCGGCGGTGGAGCATCTGCTCCCCGAGGGGCATCAGAGCCTGGGGATCAGGCTCGACGTGCGCCACTTCGCGGCGACGCCGGTGGGGCTCACCGTCACGGCCACCGCAGAGGTCACGGGCGTGGAGGGGCGCACCATCACCTTCCGCGTCGAGGCGCGCGACGACCGCGAGGTGATCGGCGACGGCACGCACGAGCGCGTGGTCGTCAACGTGGCGCGCTTCGACGACCGGGTGCAGCGCAAGGTCCGCGGCGGGCCGGCCTAGAGCGAGATCGTTCCAGATGGAAGCACTGGGGCTTCCCTCCAGGAACGTGAATCTCGCTCTAAAGTCTAGAAGTAGAGCAGGATTCACGCTTCGGCCGCGACGTTGCGGTTCAGGCAAAGTGATTCCGTCCGAAGCGATCCTGCTCTAGCCGGCGGTCGTCCGCTGAATGAGCGCCTGGGTTGCAGCGGGTCGCATTGCCAAGACGCCGGGCGCCTTGTATTGGAAGCGCTGAAAGCGCAATTCCGCACAGTTGTCCACAGCCCCCTGGCGCTCGCCACGCGGGGCGATTATCTCAGTCGCGTCGAGCAGGGTGGCGGCCCAACCGCGGGCTGCCGAGGATCAAGCCGTCGTTACGGCGCAACACCCGAGAAAGGATGCAATGCGAGGCTTCAAGGACTACGACGTGAAGGAGCGGCTCGCCAGGGCCGCCGAGGCGAGGCAGAAGGCGCTGGAGAAATTCAAGGCGCGGCCGGGTCCGGACGACCCGGAGGTGGTCAAGCGGCGGGAAGAGCGCGCGGCGATTGCGGCCGCCCGCGAGGTGCGCGAGGCCGAGCGCAAGGCGCAGAAGGCCAAGGAAGCCGAGGAGCGCGCCGCGCGCGAAGCGATCGAGAAGGTCGAGCGTGAGGCCCGCGAGCGCCGCGAGGCGATCGAGAAGGTGATCCGCGACGCCGCCGAGGCGGCCGAGCGCAAGGCGGAGCGCGACCGGCGCTATGCCGCCCGCAAGGCGCGGCAGAAGTGAGCCGGACGCGGTGACGCCGGCGATCCTGATCAACATCGACGTCGACGATCTCGATCGCGCTGTCGCCTTCTATGCGTCGTTGCTGGAGCTGAAGGTCGGCCGCAGCTTCGGCGCGTCGGGTATCGAGCTGGTGGGCGGATCGGCGCCGCTCTACCTGCTCGTCAAGGCGGCCGGCACGGCCACGAGCCCAGCCAGCAGCGAGCGCCGCCGCTACGCGCGCCACTGGACGCCGGTGCACCTCGATTTCGCCGTCCCCGACCTCGAGAAGGCCGTCGCCACCGCGCTGGCTGCCGGCGCCACGCAGGACAAGGCGCCCGAGACGCATGCCTGGGGCAGGATTGCGCACATGGCCGACCCGTTCGGGCACGGCTTCTGCCTCATTCAGTTCGTCGGCCGCGGCTACGATGAGGTCGCAACGCAGTGAGGCGAGCGGCGGGACGCCCCGCTCCTTCTTGCCCTCCACTGGCACTTGCAAGTGCAGGTGGCGGGTAACCGGCGTTTACGCCCACAGTCCTGGGCCTGTCGAAGGACGGCCCGCGTACACCAGCCGTGGTTTATCATCGAAGCGCTTTGCTTCGATCGGAAACGTGAAGCTTGCTCTAAACTTATCGAGTAGAGCAGGACTCACGCTTCGCCGCCACATCGGCCTTGTGGACAAAGTGATCAATCCGAAGCGATCCTGCTCTATGCAAGGCGCCGAAAGTGGGAGCCCGGGAATGCAGACCCGCTGGAGAGATGCCGACGCCCGCAAGGCGATCGAAGTCTACGGCGCCTCGGGGGCGAGCGAGGCGCTGGCGCTGCGCGTCTACACGACGCAGCTGCTGGGGCGCGATCCCACACTCGTGCTGCACGGCGGCGGCAACACCTCGCTCAAGACCGAGATGACGGACTTGGCTGGCGAGGCGTACGCGGTGCTGTGCGTCAAGGGCTCGGGCCGCGACATGGCCACCATCGATCCGGCGGGGTTGCCGGCGGTGAAGCTCGAGCCCCTGCGTCAGCTGCGCCGCCGCGAGGCGCTGAGCGATGAGGACATGCGGCGTGTGCAGCGCGCCTATCTGCTCGATCCGACGGCGCCGAGCCCGTCGGTGGAGATGCTGCTGCACGCCTTCGTGCCGCACGCGTTCGTGGATCACACGCACGCCAACGCCGTGCTCAGCCTGATCGACCAGCCGAGCGGCGAGGAGCTGGCGCGCGAGGTCTACGGCGCACGACTGGGGTTCGTGCCCTACCATCGGCCGGGATTCGGCCTCGCCAAGGCAGCCGCCGAGATGTTCGACGCGAACCCAAGCGTCGAGGGCCTGATCCTCGACAAGCACGGCATCTTCACGTTCGGTGCCAGCGCACGCGAGGCCTACGAGCGCATGATCGAGATGGTCACGCTGGCCGAGCAGCGGCTGCAGCGCGGGCGCAAGCGGGTATTCGCGAGCGCTGCGTTGCCCTCGCGGGTGGCCGCGGTTGGCGAGGTCGCGCCGATCCTGCGTGGCGCCTGCGCGTTGAGGGACGGCGACGTCGAAGGCGCCTGGCGGCGGCTGCTCCTGGAGTTCCGCAGCAGCGACGCCATCCTCGCGTTCGTCAACGGCAAGGAGGTGTCGCGCTATGCGCGCGCCGGCGTGATCACGCCGGACCACACCATCCGCACCAAGGGCTGGCCGCTGATCGTGCCGGCGCCGGCGGCGGGCAAGCTCGCCGACTTCAAGCGCGAGGCGGCCAAGGCGGTGCAGGATTTCGTCGCGGACTACCGGGCCTACTTCGCGCGCAACAATGCCCGCGTCGGCGGCGACCGGACCATGGTCGATCCGGCGCCGCGCGTGATCCTGGTGCCGGGGCTCGGCCTGATCGGCCTCGGCCGCAGCAAGTCGGACGCGCGCATCGCCGCCGACATCGCCGAGAGCGCGGTGCACGCCATCGCCGAGGCCGAGGCGATCGGCCAATACCGGTCGATCGGCGAAGCCGACATGTTCGACTGCGAGTACTGGCCGCCGGAGCAGGCCAAGCTCGCGCGCGCCACGGAGCCGCCGCTGGCCGGGCAGGTGGTCGCCGTCACCGGCGCGGGGGGCGCGATCGGCGCGGCGACGGCGCGGGTGTTTGCGGCTGCCGGCGCGGAGGTGGCGCTGCTCGACGTCGATGCGGGCGCGGCCGAGGCCAAGGCGCGAGCGATCGGCTCGAACGCGCTGGCGGTCGCCTGCGACGTGACGGATGTGGCGTCCGTGCGCGCGGCGTTCGGCAGGGTCGTGGAGGGTTTCGGCGGTGTCGACATCGTCGTGTCAAATGCGGGCGCCGCCTGGCAGGGGCGCATCGGCGAGGTCGAGGAGGCGGTGCTGCGCCAGAGCTTCGAGCTCAACTTCTACGGCCACCAGCGCGTCGCCCAGGCCGCCGTGCGCATCATGCTGGCGCAGGGCACCGGCGGCTGCCTGCTGTTCAACGTGTCCAAGCAGGCGGTGAACCCGGGACCCAACTTCGGCCCCTACGGCCTGCCCAAGGCGGCGACGCTGTTCCTGGTGCGGCAGTACGCGGTGGACTACGGCGCCGACGGCATCCGCGCCAACGCCGTCAACGCCGACCGCATCCGCTCGGGGCTGCTGACCGACGAGTTCATCAAGGCGCGCTCGCAGGCGCGCGGCGTGAGCGAGAAGGACTACATGAGCGGCAACCTGCTGGGCCGCGAGGTCACGGCCGAGGATGTAGCGCAAGCCTTCCTGCACCAGGCGCTGGAGCTGAAGACGACGGGCGATGTGACGACGGTCGACGGGGGAAATATTGCTGCGGCGTTGCGTTGAGGGTTGTCATACCGGGGCTTGTCCCCGGTATCTAGCCATCCGCACGCTCCGGAACATGCCGCACCCTGGATCCCGGTGACAAGCACCGGGATGACAAGCGAGATGCTTGGGTCTAAGTCACAACCAAATCCGAGACGACG
>VBAB01000282.1 GCA_005888525.1 Alphaproteobacteria bacterium | reverse complement strand
AAGAAGGACTGAAGTCGCGTAGGTGTCAGACCTGGAGGTCTGACACCATGGCACAACATCGAAGTGCGGTGTAATGGTGTCGGACCCAGAGGATCTGACACCCGACACGCCATGAACGCCCCCCAACGTCTTGTCGATCGTCTCGCTCTCGTCACGGGGGCCACGCGCGGCATCGGCCGGGCCGTCGCCCTGGCATATGCCCGGGAAGGCGCGCACCTCATCCTGGTCGGCCGGACTGCCGGTGCGCTGGAGGAGGTCGACGACGAGATCCGGGCACTGGGGGGCAGCGCCACGCTGCTGACCCTCGACCTCAAGACGCAGGACAAGATCGACGCGCTGGGACCCACCATCTACCAGCGTTGGAACAAGCTCGACATCCTGGTCGGCAACGCCGGCATCCTGGGCCCGCTCTCGCCGCTGGGTCACGTGACCGCGGATGCCTGGAGCGAGGTGCTGGAGATCAACCTCACCGCCAACTGGCGGCTCATCCGCACACTGGACCCGCTTCTGCGCCGGTCGGAAGCAGGTCGCGCGATCTTCGTCTCCTCGGGCGTGGCGACCAACCCACGCGCCTACTGGGGCCCCTACGCCGCCTCCAAGGCGGGGCTCGAGGCGCTGGTGAAAGTCTACGCCGACGAGGTGGCCAACACGCCCGTGCGCGTCAATCTGGTCAATCCGGGGCCGACGCGCACGGGCATGCGCGCCAAGGCTTTTCCCGGCGAGGACCCCGCCTCGCTCAAGCCGCCCGATCACGTGGCCGAGGTATTCGTCAAGCTCGCCGCCTCCACCTGCACGGACAACGGCAAGCTGTTCGACCTGAAAACGGGCGCGGTCCGGTAGCGATCAAATGGGGTCAGACCCCTCGCCTAAACGTTGCTCCTTAAGTCCACCGGTTCCGCGAGGGGTCTGACCCCGTCATAACTCTACGGTCATCCCGTCGTAGGCGGGCTCCACGTGCGCCGGCAGCTCGCGGCGCAGCGCGTCGTAGTCGAGTTCGACCGTCATGTGGGTCAGGATCGCCCGCTTGACGGCGAGGCGCTCGATCCATTGCAGCGTCTGCCCCACGCCGAAGTGGCTGGGGTGGGGCGCCGGCCGCAGCGCGTCGACGATCCACACATCGAGCCCCTGAAGCAACGCCACCGACGCGTCCGGAATCCCGCTGATGTCGGGGGAATAGGCGAGGCCGCCGAAGCGGAAGCCGAGCGAAGGGGCGCCGCCGTGCGCCTGCAGGATCGGCACGGCTTCGATCGGCCCGCCGGCGCCATCGATACGCATGGGCTCGGGCGGATGGATATCGCGGATCTCGAGGATGGCTGGATAGAACGAGCCCGGCTTCTGGACGAAGCAGTAGTCGAAGCGGCTCTCGAGGCTGCGCCGCGTTTCGGCGTCGGCGTAGATGGGAATGCGGCGCTTCGTGATGAAGAACATGCCCCGCAGATCGTCGATGCCGTGGGTGTGGTCGGCGTGCGAGTGCGTGAAGAGAGTGGCGTCGATATGCTCCACGCGCGCGGCGAGCAGCTGCTCGCGCAGGTCGGGGGGTGTGTCGACCAGCACGGTCGTGCGCCCCTGCTTGCCGAACCGCTCGACCAGCAGCGCGCAACGCCTTCTGCGATTCTTGGGATTGGTCGGATCGCAGTTGCCCCAGACGTTGCCGACGCGCGGCACGCCGCCCGAGGAGCCGCAGCCCAGG
>VBAB01000281.1 GCA_005888525.1 Alphaproteobacteria bacterium | reverse complement strand
CCGTCCGTGGCGTGGACAGCATGAAGGGGGCCGATAGCTATCTCGAAGCCTTCCGGCGCAGCAAGGACCCGCCCTCCTTCATGGTGCTGTTCGAAGACAGCGCTGCGTTGCTTGGCATTGTCGTCGCCTTCCTTGGTACGTGGGCTTCGATATGGTTGCAGTGGCCGATTCTTGATGGCCTGGCTTCGATTCTGATCGGCCTGGTCCTCGCCGCGGTCGCCATCATCCTCGCCATCGAAACCAAGTCCTTGCTGATTGGCGAGCCGGCCCTGCCAGAGGTCGAGAATTCGATCAAGCGCCTTGCCAGCGCCGACCCCGGCGTTCGCCGCGTCAATGGCGTCATCACGGTCCACCTTGCGCCCGATCAGATCATGGCCGCACTCAGCCTCGAATTCGACGACAGCCTGACAACCTCAACCATTGAGGCGAAGGTCGAGGAGCTTGAAGACCGCGTCCGTGCCGCGCATCCGGAGGTGGTTTCGCTGTTCATCAAGCCGCAGCGACCCAACCGCTTCCATGAAGTACGCGCCCGCCGCTTCGGAGTGAAGAAAGTGGAAAAAACGCCATGAGCTTTATGTCCCGCGTCGCTTGCATTGCATGGTTTGCTTGACGACACCAAGCGCGGCCTTGGGACCGCGCCAACCCTCGATCTTCGGATCCTTGCCGGTAAAGAACGTCGCGCTGAGGAAGAACTGCTCAATCTCTTCGCGAGGTGACCGGCGTTTCAGAAAACCCCACCTGGGCGACCTTGCGGGTTCCTTGTCCCTGCCCGCCACCCTTCACCGCCGCCAGCTGACCAGCGTCACATCCTCTGCTGCGTCAAGCACTTGCATGGGCCCTGCTTTGAGGCCGTGCTCCATGAGCACGTGCTCAGGCGTCTTAGCCGGCACGCGCGGGAAAACAGGTCGCCCTCCCGGCAGCACGAGTTTACCTGCCCGCGAAAGGTGGAAGGTATCGAATCCGATCTTCAAGAAGAGGCCGAACACGCCCGTGCCGCCGCTGATTGCAATCTTTCCTGTCGTCACTCCGATCTTGTGGCATGCCTCTTCAAACGGAATGCTCGCCGGATTCCAAACCCAGGCGTTTGGAATGCTCGAATGCGCGGACAACCCAGGCGTCCGGTCCGTAACGATTAAGCGCCGCCGCCGGTCGGAAATCGGCCCCTGCTGCTCATGCGAATGCCGCCCGTGCACCACCAACGCCGCGCTATCAAGCCCTTCCCTGAAGAAGTGCGCATCGGGTTCGTGCTTCAGATCATCCGGCATGTGGCCGTTCCCGTCCGCGATCATGCCGTCGGCCGATACAACGGCGTATCCTTCAATCGCTGCGCCTTGCATACCTGTTCACCGCTCAACGCTCTCCATCACAAACGCTCAGGGCAGCCGATCGTTTCCACGCGCGCACGGCCATGGCGTTGCAATCGACATTGCTACCAAGCCTGCGCACCACTGGCGCTGGTCCGGGGCAAGGAACGCGCAGCGATCCTTATCGAGCCGTTCGTATGGCAGTTGGGGCAAAAGAAAGCGTCGTCGAGTTCTGGGCCAACTAGGCCGTGCACAAATACTGGATCGAAGAGGTAGCGGCGTGCCTTGTCGCGGTGGCTGAGCACGAGCCGGGACATGAGATTTTCTGTGGCATGACAGAGAAACAATGCTTTGCAGCCGGGACGCGGCTCGCCCAATCTTCGCCCTTGGCAGGCAATCCCGCAGCCACATCGGGCGCCAGGGAGACTTTGGAGCGATGGCACTTCGTTTGCTAGGTCACATCGAACTTCGGAAAATCGATCCAAGGGCGGCTTCGACCATGCCGACATCCACGCGCCGACGGATCGGCTCTATGTCGCGCACACCAGCAACGATGCGATCGATGTGATCGACATCGCGCGAGATCGGTACGTTGAATCGATTCCAGGTCTCACGGGCGTGGCAGGCGCTCTGGTGTCCGAGGCGTTGGGCCTTGTCTTTACATCCAACCGAGGCGAAGACACCGTTTCGGTGTTTGCGCCGGGCGCCGAGCGGGACGCGTTCAAGGTCGGGGTCGGTGTGAAGCCGAACGGGCTCGCGTTCGATCACGTTCGAGGCATCCTGATCGCCGCCAACGTCGGCGACCCGGCGGTCCCGGACTCGCATACGGTGTCCGTCGTGGATATCGCGCGCCGCGAGCGCATCGCCGAAGTGAAAGTGCCCGGCCGAACGCGTTGGACAATCTACGACGCGGCGCGGGAGACGTTCTTCGTCAACATCGCCTCTCCGGCGCGGATCATCGCCATTAATGCCCGCGAGCCGACCAAGATAGCCAGGGCGTACGAGATTCCGGCGGAGGGACCGCACGGCTTGGACTTCGATCCGGCGACGGGTCGGTTACTCTGCGCCTGCGACGCCGGCGTACTCTTGGCAATCGACGCAGCTTCGGGTCGTGTGCTCGGCAAAGTTCCCCTCAGCGGCGCTCCCGACGTGATTTTCCTGAACCTGCAATCCGGACGCCTCTACGTGGCAATCGGGGACCCCGGAGTCATAGACGTCATCGATATCGGCTCAATGCACCGGCAGGAAGTGGTGCCGACAGAGGCGGGCGCGCATACGCTGGCACTCGATCGGAAGAGAAACAAGGTCTATGCGTTCTTGCCCCAATCGCATCGCGCCGTGGTACTTGCCGATGGGGCTTGATGCCTGTCGTCGTTTTTGCACGTTGAAGAGTAGTTCAACGTGCTCCAAGTGCCGTACAGTCTGTGTGCGTCACCTTCGGGCTCCGCTACGTCACGAATGCGGAGGGCAGCAATGTGAGGCCGGAAATGAGCAATAGGATCAGCACAACGATGCGAAATGTCGCTTCGTTGAGCTTTCCGTAGAGTTTGAGACCGAGCCACATGCCAAGCAGCACGGCCGGTAGCCCGAGCACGAACAGCCAGACGGTCGCCGCCGTCACCATTCCGCTCCCGGTGAACCACAACAGCACCATGGCGAAGATGGTGATGGCCACCGGTTGAAACACCGCACGCTGCTCGTCCTTCGACCATCCACGCAGCGTTGACCAGACGACCACCGGGATGCCCGCCAGGCCGGTGCTGCCTCCGACGAACCCGCTGATCGCGCCGATAACACCATCGGCAAACTTGCCGCCTTCGACGTTCGGAAGTTTCGGCCGCACCAGGCTGTAAATGCTGAAGAGGACGAGCGCAGCTCCGATGAATGCCCGCATATGGGGAGGAGATGCCCAGCTCAGCACCGCTGCTCCCAGGGGAATGCCCAACGCCGCACCGATCAGGTAGGGCCACAAGCGGGACAACTTCAACGCATGGCGGAGCTTCCATAGCGAGAGCCCCTGAATGACGATGGCGAACGCCGCAATCAATGCGGCGCTCTGTGCCGGCGTAACGACGTGGAGCCAAATCGCGGACGCAAAGAGGCCAAACGCGAAGCCGGCGATGCCCGAGACGAGCGCGCCGGTGAATGCGGCAATGAGAAACAAGGCAAGTTCGAAGGGGACAAGATTGCCCATGACATATATCCAGATGGATGGGGTTATCGGGGAGGGATCGGGAAGACCGTTATCAGCCGTGCATTTCCTGCGTCGCGTCCCGGCACCAACGGTAGAGGGCATCGTAAAGGGACATCGCCGCCTCGAGCTGGGCGAGATCGTCCCGATGCATGCGCGAATAGCCAAGCGACGTGGCGAGCAGGCCCGCCGATTGCGGCGTCAGGTCCAACCGTCCGGTATCCGCACCGCGCACAATCATCGCCAGCCGCGAGAGCGCGTCGGTTGCGAGACCCAGCTCCTCGACCATGACGTCGAATGTGCACTTATCCCCGCGATCGTTCCACACCGCGTCGGGAGCATCGAACGGCGTCGCCCGCATATGCTCGGCAACGGCGAGCACCTCGGAGGGGGGAACGAAC
>VBAB01000280.1 GCA_005888525.1 Alphaproteobacteria bacterium | reverse complement strand
CATGGGCGACAGGCTCGGCCATCGCAACCTGCTCTGGGGAATGCGCGCCGTCTACACCGTGCTGGCTGCAACCCTCATGGCTGTTGCCTTCAGCGGTGCGCTCACTCCCGTGCTCGTGTTTGCAATCGCGGGCGCGATCGGCCTCGTGCGCCCTTCGGACCTCGGCGTGCGCCTTTCCCTGATCGCCGACAACGTCGCCACGCACGAGCTGACGGCGGCGATGGGGGTCGCGCGCACCACGTCGGACACCGCGCGGGTCGGCGGCGCACTCGCGGGAGCCGGGATGTTCGCGGCGTTCGGCATTGCACCTGCATACATCGCGGTGGTCGGCTTCTATGCCCTCGGCCTGCTGCTCACCACGGCCATTCCCCGCACCCCCATCAAGACGCCGGAGTCCCACACGGCCGCAAGCGGCCATCTGCGGCAGTCCCCTTGGCGCGATCTGCGGGAAGGGATCGCCTACGTGTGGTCGACGCCGCAGCTGCTCGCCGCGCTGCTGCTCGCCTTCCTCGTCAACATGACGGCCTATCCGCTGTCGAACGGACTGCTCCCCTATGTGGCGAAGGAGGTGTATGGCATCGACCAGGCGGGGCTCGGCTATCTCGTCGCCAGCTTTGCCGTCGGCGGCCTGGTGGGCTCCGTGGCCGTGAGCATGAACGGCCGGGTCATCCGGCCGGCGCGCACCATGATCGTCGCCGGCGTGGGCTGGTACACGATGCTGTTCGCGTTCGCGCGCATGCAGGACCTCTCGGGGGGCATGTTGATGCTCATGCTCGCCGGCTTGGCGCAGAGCGTCTGCATGGTGACGCTGTTCGTCGTGATGCTGCGCATCACCAACGACAAATTCCGCGGCCGGGTCATGGGCGTGCGCATGCTCGTGATCTACAGCCTGCCCTTGGGACTGCTTGCCGCCGGCGTCCTCATAGACCTGATCGGGTTCGGCGCGATGGCGACCCTCTATGCCGCCGTTGGCCTGCTGCTCACCGTGGCGATTGCGGTGCGCTGGCACGCCGTCATCTGGCATGTGCAGACGCCCGCGAACGCGCGCTGAGGAGCCGACGTGCTGCCGCTGCTTTCCCCTGCTGCAAGCCCGCGAAAATGCGATACATAGCTCGGTCGAGAGAGTGAGGGTTGGATCATGTCACTGTCGCAATGGCGCCGGGTTGCGACTTTCACCGGCATAGTGCTGGGGCTGGCGGCCCTATTCGCTCTCTATCGCTCTCCTTCGACCACGCCGCCAACAGCGCACGTGGTCGTCACGATCCTGGCCATCAACGATTTTCACGGCAACCTCCGGCCGCCGCCGGGTGGTATCTCCATCGCCGACCCACAGGACAAGACCAAGAAGATCGCCGTCTCCGCCGGCGGGGCCGAGCACATGGCGACGCTCGTCAAGCAGCTGCGCGCGAACAAGAAGAACAGCGTATTCGTGGCCGCCGGCGACCTGATCGGCGCGAGCCCGCTGCTGTCGGCGCTGTTCCACGATGAGCCCACCATCGAATCCCTCTCCGCCATGGGCCTGGAGATCACCGCCGTCGGCAACCACGAGTTCGACGAGGGCAAGACCGAGCTTCTGCGCATGCAGAACGGCGGCTGCCATCCGCAAGACGGCTGCCGGGGCCCGCACAAGTTCACCGGCGCCATGTTTCGCTATCTCGCCGCCAGCACCATCGACAAAAGCAGCGGGAAGACTCTGCTGCCGGCCTACGAGGTCAAGGAGTTCGAGGGCATTCCCGTGGCCTTCATCGGCCTCACCTTGAAGGGGACGCCCAATGTCGTCTCTCCCTCGGGCGTCGTCGGGCTGGAATTCCGCGACGAGGCCGAGACCATCAACGCTCTGGTGCCGCAGATCAGGCAGCGCGGCATCGAGGCCATCGTCGTGCTGATCCACGAAGGCGGCTTTCCGACCGGCGGCTACAATGAGTGCCCGGGGATTTCGGGACCCATCGTCGATATCGTCGGCAAGCTCGACAAGGCCGTCGATCTCGTCGTCAGCGGCCACACCCATCGCGCCTACCGCTGCGTGATCGACGGGCGTTTGGTCACCAGCGGCGACAGATTCGGCACCCTCGTCACCGAAATCGAGCTGCAGCTCGACCGCAGGACACGCGATGTGGTTAGTGCGAAGGCCGACAATCTGATCGTCCGCACGGACGTTTACGCCAAGGACCCGGAGCAGACCGCGCTCATCGCCGCCTACGATGTGCTGGTCAAGCCGCTGGCCGAGCGCCCCGCCGGGTCGATCACGGCAACGCTGTCACGTGACGAGAACCAGGCGGGCGAAAGCGTGCTCGGCCAGATCATCACCGACGCGCAGCTGGCCGCGACCCAGTCGGAACAAGATGGCGGTGCGGTGATCGCATTCACCAATCCCGGCGGCATTCGCACGAGCCTGCCGAGGAGCGCCGACGGCGTGGTCACCTTCGCTGAAATCTTCGCCGTCCAGCCCTTCGGCAATCCGCTCGTCACGCTGACGCTGACGGGAGCGCAGATCAAGACGCTGCTCGAGCAGCAATGGTTGAACCAGCCCAAGCCCCGCATCCTGCAGGTCTCGAAGGGCTTCTCCTATACGTGGGACGATCGCCGGCCCCGCCGCGACTTCGTGGCGGCGGAGGGGATTACGCTGCACGGACGCCCGATCGATCCCGCGGCCCGATACCGCATAACGGTCAATGCATTTCTCGCCGATGGAGGCGACGGGTTCGCCGTGTTGAAGGAGGCTGCCGAGCCCCGCGGGGGGCCTCCCGAAATCGCGGCTTTGGAGGCTTATTTCAAAACCAACAGCCCGCTGTCACCCGGCTCGCTCGACCGCATTCGCAGAGCGTACTGAAATCATGATGGGAGCTGCTCATTCCACTAAGCGAAAGCGCTGAGTCGCAATTGGTGCCTGAGGCCCACACAATCACGCCCTCGCCCTGAGCTTGTCGAACGGCGGGCCGCGGGCTCCAAGCGTGCTTCGACCCTCGGAACGAGTCCGAAGGCAGGCAAGCTCAGCACGGGGTTGGAGGACTGGGCCGGCACCGTCTGTAATTCAGGGTCGACACTTTTCCGGCCTCAGCGCCACAGGCCGTAGTCGTCCCATTTCGCCTCGGGAATTTCCTGGCCGAGCTCGTAGGTGAACGAAACCGCTTTCATGCGGTCGGCTGTCACCGTGCAGGTGAATTTCAGGGCGTACCAACGGCCCTTGGCACGCACCGCGCCTCCCTTGCCCGTCACGACACTGCCATCGAGGGCTGCGGCGCCGGTTACGCGCGTCTTGATGCGGTCGGCGCCGGGCAAGCGCTTGTCGCGCCGCAAAGTGTCCACGCCCTTGATGGAGCACGCCTGATGCGCCCGCTCCTCGGGATCGAGCTTCTGCATCGCCTTGTCCATGGGGCCGGCTTGACCAGCAATCGGCAGACAGCAGAGAGCCGCCATCGGCCTCATGTCCCCCAAGCCCCCAGGCTTCCCCGCATTGGAGCGCCAAAGCGTGTCAGCATTCTGGCGGCAGGCGCGCGATGCAAGAGAGCATCAAGCCGTGACGGCGCACCTAAGAGGGCCGAATGTCGATGCTGGGTTGCGCCGGCTAGAGGTTCGATCTGCGCATCGCCCATCGCGCCTTGATCTCGCGGACGAGCCGACGGCCCTGCTCGCGCACCCTCGCTGCGGCGGCTGCCAGCACCGGCTTCAGTGCCTCCAGCGTCGGCCGCCAGCGTCGGGCTGCGTCGGCGACGACGCGTTTCACCCGCTCCTTCCATACGCGCCCCCACCGCCAGGCCCATGAGGCCCGCACACGTGCCGTCAGGGCCTCCTTCCACGGCATGACCGTGTCGTGCGCCGACGCAAACCAGCCGATCTGCATGAGTGCCGGCTGCGTCAGCATGAAGAGCCGGGCGATGAGCGCGGTGGCCACCACCTTGGCGGCCACGAACAGCAGGCCGGCCAGGATCACCTGACCCTTGCCGATGAGCAGCAGCGCCAGGAGCTTCAGCGGCAACAGCAGCAGGGTGGGCAAGGCGAATACGACCAGCGCCGCGTAGGGCGGCAGGCGGATGATCAGCGCCTCGACGGCAGCCCATGGGCGCCAGCGCGCGAGCCGGCCCAGCAGGTCGGCCAGCGGGCGCCAGCCCCACTCCTCGAACACGATGACGAGGGCGAGGAGGATCTCGAGCGCCGTGCGCAGCACGGGCCGAACGACGCCCCAGCCCGCCCGCAGCATCGGCATCAGGCGCCACCGCACGTCTCTGGCGAGAAGCACCACCCTCGACTCGAGGCGCTGCAGCCACTCCTGCAACTGTTGCCGTTTCATTGTCGTCTCGGCTCGATCGTGGCGCAGCCGCGCCGCTGGACCAGGACAATCCCCCAACTCTGTCGCCAGCGTGACAGAACCGCCTTCAACGGCGGTTAAGATGCGGCTCCACTGACCGATCCTATCCTGCAGCCGGCGGAAAAGTGGCTCAGGTTGCAGATGGCAATCGCGCGCGGGGCGCGTGCCCCTCCGGCGCTGCCTCTGCGCGCAGACCGGTGCCCGTGGGCCCAAGTCCGAGCCGCCCGTCCTTGATGCGCTGGCTTTCCTCGGCCAACGCCTCGGCCAGCACCTCGCGCGCCTTCTCCGCCTGGCGCTGACGGTTCCAGAGGCTGGCGTAGAGGCCGCCCTTGGCCAGCAGCTCGGCGTGCGTCCCCTGCTCCACCAGCCGGCCGCCGTCGAGCACCAGGATGTTGTCGGCGTTGACTATTGTCGAGAGCCGATGGGCGATGACGACGGTGGTCCGGCTGCGCGCGATGCGGTCGAGCGCGTCCTGGATATCCTTCTCGGTGTGGCTGTCCAGAGCGCTCGTGGCCTCGTCGAGCAGAAGGATCGGCGGCCCCTTGAGGATGGTGCGGGCAATGGCGACGCGCTGTTTCTCTCCGCCCGAAAGCTTCAGGCCGCGCTCGCCCACCATGGTGCGGTAGCCGTCGGGCAGCGCGCGGATGAAGGTGTCGATCTGCGCCATGCGGGCGGCCTCGCGCACCTCCTCGTCCGTCGCCTCGGGACGGCCGTAGCGAATGTTGTAGAGGATGGTGTCGTTGAAGAGCACCGTGTCCTGCGGCACCACGCCCAGCGCCGCCCGCAACGACACCTGCGTGACGTCGCGGATGTCCTGCCCGTCGATGGTCACGCGTCCGTCCGCCACGTCGTAGAAGCGCAACAGGATGCGCGAGACCGTCGACTTGCCGGCGCCGGAAGGGCCGACGATCGCCACCATCTTGCCGGCCGGCACCTCGAAGGACAAGCCGTCGAGGATCAGCCGCTCCGGTTCGTAGCGGAACTTCACGTCCTCGAAGCGGATGGTGCCGCCCGACACGCGCAGGGGCACGGCACCGGAGCGGTCCGCCACCTCGGGGTTCTCGGCCAACACGTCCATCATGCGCTCGATGTCGGTCAGGGACTGCTTGATCTCGCGGTACACCATGCCCATGAAGTTGAGCGGGATGAAGAGTTGCAGCATCAGCGCATTGATCATCACGAACTGGCCGACGGTCTTCTGCCCGGCGGCGACGTCGAGGCAGACCATCACCATGCAGGCCGTGAGCGCCAGGGTGAATACGACGGCCTGGCCGCTGTTGAGCACGGCGAGCGAGGTATAGCTCTTGACGCTGGCATCCTCGTAGATGGCCATCGACTTGTCGTAGCGGCTCGCCTCGCGCTCCTCCGCGCCGAAGTACTTCACCGTCTCGTAGTTGAGGAGGCTGTCGATGGCCTTGGTGTTGGCCTCCGTGTCGCTCTCGTTCATGGTGCGGCGGATCTTGATGCGCCAGTCGGTCGCCCGCACCGTGAACCACAGGTAGAGGGAGATCATGACCGCGACGATGAGGGCGTAGCGCCAGTCGAACTCGAACATCAGCACCGCCAGGACCAGCGCGAACTCGACCACCGTCGGCACGAACGTCATCAGCGTCATGCGCGTGATGTTCTCGATGCCGAGGCGCCCGCGCTCGAGCACGCGGGTGAGGCCGCCGGTCTTGCGCTCCAGATGGAAGCGCAGCGAGAGGCGGTGCATGTGCTCGAAGGTGTTGAGCGCCAGCTTGCGCACGGCGTGCATGGCGACCTTGGCGAACAGGCCTTCGCGCACCTGCACGAGCAGGGTCATGGCGACGCGTGTGAGGCCGTAGAGAGCAACCGCCAGCACCGGCGCGCCGACCAGCCACGCGACCGTCTGACCGGCGGGCACAGCGCCGCCCGAGGCCGCCACCAGCGCGTCGGTCGCCCACTTGAACGTGAAAGGCATGGCGACAGTGACGAGCTTCGCCGCCAGCATCAAGACGAGCGAGAAGACGACCGTCGCCTGCAGGTCCGGCCGGTCGGAGGGCCACACGTAGGGCGCGAGCCCACGGGCGACGCGAAGCTGGGACGAGCTTGGCCGGAGCCGCTCGCCGATGCGCTGGAGGACGCCGCCTGCCGCCGCGCCATGGAAGCGTTGCATGGCTCAGCCTTTAGCCTCCGACGCGGCGCTTGTCGATTGGGTTGTGGATGAGAGCGCTCCCCCGGGGCGGCTCCGTTGGTTGCATTGCGGGATCGGCGCTACGCGCGCCGCTTCATGCGGGGCAGATACACGCGCTGGCATGGGCTGATGCGGTGTGGACTGTGCATGTGGCGGCGATTGGCGGCGTAGATCCGCTTGTAGCGCCAGCCCGCGCCGTAGTGCCGCTCAGCGATGCTCCACAGCGTGTCGCCCTGCTTGACGACATACCAGCCGGGAGGCTCGACCTGCGCCCCGGCCGTCTCGCAGCTGCGTGATGCAGTCTTCTCTCTGTTGGCCCTGCGCTGGGCCCGGGCCTCGGCA
>VBAB01000279.1 GCA_005888525.1 Alphaproteobacteria bacterium | reverse complement strand
TGGCAGGCTCCCCGACGACCAAATGCTAATGCAACCTACACTGGAGTTCAGAACAAAGCAAGAACTTTTGTCTCGTCCGAGGAGCCAAGACAGTCTTGCTCCGTGGGCCAGACCCTCCACTGCGCCAATCAACGAGGCGAGGGCTCCCTCTTGGGGTCTGACCTCCGTTTACCCAGCCAGCTTGTCGAGGATACGCGCCCAGCTGCGCGCACCCTTGCGGAACGAGGTGAGGTTGTACTTCTCGTTGGGCGAGTGGATGCGGTCGTCATCGAGCCCGAAGCCGACCAGCAGGCTGTCCATGCCCAGCACTTCCTTGAAGGAGGTGACGATCGGGATCGAGCCGCCCATGCCGATCAGCGCCGTGGGTCGGCCCCATTCCGCTTCCAACGCTTGCGCCGCCCGCGTGAGGTGCCGCGACGTCGCATCGAAGGCGATGGCCTTCGAGCCGCGCGCTCCCAGGAACTCGGCCCGACAATCCTTCGGCAGCCGCGCCTTGACGAAGCTCTCGATGGCCTTCTGTATCTTCTTGGGGTCCTGTCCAGGCACCAGCCGGCAGGTAATCTTCACCGAGGCGCGCGCCGGGATGACGGTCTTGGAGCCGACGCCCTGGTAGCCGCCGGTGATGCCGTTGAACTCGACGGTAGGGCGCGCCCAGACCTGCTCGAGCACGCCGTAACGCCGCTCACCCGCCGCCTCGCTCAGCCCAACCTCGGCGAGGAAGGCGCGATCGTCGAAGCCGAGCTCGGCCCACTGCTCGCGCTGCCGGGCCGACGGCTTCTTGATGCAGTCGTAGAAGCCGGGGATGCGCACCTTGCCGGCATCGTCGTGCATTTCGCCGATGATCCGGGCGAGAACGCGGATGGGATTGATGGCCGGGCCGCCGTAGCTGCCCGAATGCAAATCGCGGCTGGGCCCCGTGATGACGACCTCGGTCCCGACCAGGCCTCGCAGCTGCGTCGAGATCGCCGGGGTGTCCTTGTTCCACTGCCCGGTATCGCACACCAGCGCCAGGTCGGCCGTCACCTCCTTGCCGTGCTCGGCCAGGAAGCCCGGTAGCGACGGTGAGCCGCATTCCTCCTCGCCCTCGAGCAGCACGGTGATGCGCACCGGGCAGGCGCCCGCCACGTTTCTCCAGGCCCGCGCCGCCTCGAAGAAGGTCATGAGCTGGCCCTTGTTGTCCTCGGCGCCGCGCGCCACGATCACCTTGCCGTTGACCTTGTCGGTGGCGATGCGCGGCTCGAACGGCGGCGATTTCCACAGCTCCAGCGGATCGGGAGGCTGCACATCGTAGTGGCCGTAGAACAGCACGTGCGGAGCGCCGCCCGCCGCGCCCTTGTCGTGGCCGACCACCATGGGATGCCCCGTGGTCGGCACCACCCTGGCATCGAAGCCGATGTCCTCGAGCTGGCGCACGCACCAGTCCGCCGCCTTGCGGCAGTGCTGCTTGTACTCGGGGTCGGTGGAGATGCTCGGGATGCGGATCAGCTCGAACAGCCGCGCGAGCGCCGCATCCTGCGTGGCGTCGAGCTTCTTCAGGACCTGGTTCAGCACGGGAACGGCTTGGGCGCTCATGGGCACTCGCTCGGATTGGTCTTTTGCCGGTGTGATGGAGGAGAGACCCAATGATTGCGGCCAGTCCCGCACCTCTGTCAACCGCGGCACAGGATGCCCTCAGGCACGCAGAAAAGCCCGCTCTTCGCCGGGCGACGGAAGTCGAGGGAACCTAACCGACCCGTGACGTGTTGAACGAGGTCCACCTTTTCCGATGCGGCCAGGGCTGATATGGGCAGATGCAGTTGCCATGAGCCTTCTTGATCGATTCGACGCCAGCGGGTGGAGCGCACAGCATGACCAAGTCTGGGCATTCGGCGAGCGCCACTAGGAAGCGCGTCTACTTGTTCGGCGGCGGCAAGGCCGACGGCACCGCGCAAATGAAGGAGCTGCTGGGCGGCAAGGGCGCCAATCTCGCCGAGATGGCGAGCCTGGGCCTGCCGGTGCCGCCGGGCTTCACCATCACCACCGAGGTGTGCACGGCCTATTACGCCGAGGGCCGCAAGCTGCCTGGCGGCCTCGAGCACGACGTCGAGGTCGCGCTGGCACACGTCGGCAAGACCGTCGGCGCAACATTCGGCGATGCACGTTCACCGCTGCTGGTCTCGGTGCGCTCAGGCGCGCGCGCGTCGATGCCGGGCATGATGGACACCATCCTCAACCTCGGCCTCAACGATGAGACCGTCAAAGGCCTGGCCGCGAAGTCGGGCAACGAGCGGTTCGCCTACGACAGCTACCGCCGCTTCATCCAGATGTATTCCAACGTGGTGCTGGGCGTCGACCACGGCGTGTTCGAGGACATCCTGGAGAACCACAAGAACCTCGCCGGGCTCGCGCTCGACACGGAGCTCGGCGCCGACGACTGGCTGAAAATCATCGACGCGTATAAGGCGGCGGTGGAGCGGGAGACGGACAAGCCGTTCCCGCAAGGCACCCCCGAGCAGCTCTGGGGCGCCATCGCTGCCGTGTTCGGCTCCTGGCAGAACGCCCGCGCCAAGACCTATCGCCGCCTGCACGGCATACCAGACAGCTGGGGCACGGCGGTCAGCGTGCAGGCCATGGTGTTCGGCAACCTGGGTGACAAGTCGGCCACCGGCGTCGCCTTCACGCGCAATCCCTCCACCGGCGCGCGCGAGGTCTACGGCGAGTTCCTCATCAACGCGCAGGGCGAGGACGTCGTCGCCGGCATACGCACGCCGCAGGCCCTGTCCGAGGCCGCGCGCAAAGAGGGCGGCGCCAAGGCCCAATCCCTCGAGACGGCAATGCCCGCCACGTACCGCGAGCTCGAACAGGTGTTCGAGCTGCTCGAGAAACACTACCGCGACATGCAGGACATCGAGTTCACCATCCAGGAAGGCAAGCTCTGGATGCTGCAGACTCGCTCCGGCAAGCGCACCACGAAGGCCGCGCTCAAAGTCGCTGTCGACCTCGTCGCGGAAGGACTGATCACGACCGAGGAGGCCGTGCTGCGCATCGACGCGGCAAACCTCGACCAGCTCCTGCACCCCACCATCGATCCGGCGGCGGAAAGACTGGTCGTGGCGACCGGCCTGCCGGCCTCGCCAGGAGCCGCCTCCGGCGAGATCGTGTTCGACGCCGACGAGGCCGAGGTCCTGAAGGGTCACGGCCGCGAGGTGATCCTGGTGCGCGTCGAGACGAGCCCGGAGGACATCCACGGCATGCATGCTGCGGCCGGCATCCTCACCACGCGCGGCGGCATGACGAGCCACGCTGCCGTGGTCGCGCGGGGCATGGGGCGGCCGTGCGTGTGCGGCGCCGGCTCGCTGCGCATCGACGCCAAGGCCGGCACCATGACGGTCGCGGGCGCAACCTTCCGCAAGGGCGACATCATCACCATCGATGGCGCCAAGGGCGAGGTGCTCAAGGGCCGCGTGAAGATGCGCCAGCCGGAGCTGTCGGGCGACTTCGCCAAGGTAATGCAGTGGGCCGATGCGGGTCGCACGCTGGGTGTGCGTGCCAATGCCGACACGCCGCGGGACGCCAAGCAGGCCGTAGATTTCGGCGCCGAGGGCATCGGCCTTTGCCGCACCGAGCACATGTTCTTCGAGGAGAGCCGCATCCTCGCCATGCGCGAGATGATCTGCGCCGACGACGAGGCCGGCCGCCGGCGCGCGCTCGCCAAGATCCTCCCCATGCAGCGCGCCGACTTCGCGGAGCTGTTCGAGATCATGGCCGGGCTGCCGGTGACGATCCGCCTGCTCGACCCGCCGCTGCACGAGTTCCTGCCGCACGAGGAGAAGGAGGCGGCAGCCGTCGCAAGGGAGCTCAAGGTGCCGCTCGAGAAGCTGCAGACGCGCGTCGCGGAGCTGCACGAGTTCAATCCCATGCTGGGCTTCCGCGGCTGCCGGCTCGCCATCCGCTACCCCGAGATCACCGAGATCCAGGCTCGGGCCATCTTCGAGGCCGCCGTGAGCGCGGCCAAGAAGACGGGCAAGCCGGTGGTGCCCGAGGTGATGATCCCGCTCATCGCCTATCGCCAGGAGTTCGACACCCTGCGCGCGGTGATCGTCGCCGCGGCCGCCGCGGTCGAGAAGGAGACCGGCGTCAAGCTCGCCTATCAAATCGGCACCATGATCGAGCTGCCGCGGGCCGCGCTCAAGGGCGACGAGATTGCCGCTGGAGAGGCCGGAGCCGAGTTCTTCTCCTTCGGCACCAATGACCTGACGCAGACGTGCCTTGGGCTGTCGCGCGACGATGCGGCGCCAATCCTCGCCAATTACATGCAGCGGGGGATCCTCGAAGTGGACCCGTTCGTGTCCATCGACCAAGACGGCGTCGGCGAGCTGGTCCGCATCGGCACCGAGCGGGGCCGCAAGGTCCGCGGTGATCTCAAGGTCGGCATCTGCGGGGAGCACGGCGGCGATCCGGCCTCGATCGCCTTCTTCAATGCGGCGGGCCTCGACTACGTCTCCTGCTCGCCCTACCGCGTGCCAGTGGCGCGCCTTGCGCAGGCGGCAATCCGGGCGAAGAAGTAGCGCTGAGGGGGTCAGACCCCTCGCCGAAGCGTAGCCTTTCGAGTCGCGGGGGCTCGGGCGAAGGGTCTGACCCCCAGCCTCTAAACCTCACGCTGCTCCAGCTCGTCGAGGCCCGGCCGGCGCTGGCGCGGACCCTTGTTGCTCGGCATGAGAAGCAGGATGAGCAGCATCGGCGGTACCAGGAAGCTCCAGGCCGCCCAGAAGGAATGGTCGCGCCGCTTCGCGCCGGCAACGATACCGGCGATGATCGCCGAGGCGATGGAGACAATGCCCCAGATGGCAATGACTGTAGACATGGGACAATCCGCTGTGAGGAGCCCGAAAGTTCAGGCGTGCGCTAGGGATAAAAGATGAAACTGTGGCCGTTTCAAGCGCCTGTCCGAGATTTGATCATACACGACTATCCTAGCACGCCGCTCCTCGGGGCGGGATAGGTTGCCACGCCTTCCGCCTGGATTTGCGCCGTTCAGCCGCGCCCGGCCTTGATGCGGACGCCGGGAGCAAGACGCTCCAGCAGCACGTCGCTCCGGAAGCGGTAGAGCCGGGCCGGCCGGCCGCCGGTGCGGAAGCGGTGCTCCCCCGTGGGCTCGACCAGCCCGCCGCCCTCCACCAGCCGGCGGAAGTTCTGCTTGTGCAGATGGGGTCCCAGAATGGCTTCCACCGTCTTCTGCAGCTCGAACAGGGTGAATACGTCGGGCATCAGCTCGAAAATCACGGGCTCGCACTTGACGCTGCGCCGGAGCTCGCCGATGGCGCTCGCAAGCACACGGGCGTGATCGCCGAGCAAGGGGTGGCAGAGCCTCGGGGGTTGCCGCCACTCAGCCAGGACATGGCCGCCGTCGCCGTTCTCCGCCGGTTCGCCGACGAGACCGGCTTCGAGCAGAAGCTCGTAGCGCTCGAGCACCTTCTCCTCGTCCCATGCGGCAGCGTCGCGGGCGAAGGCGATGCGCAAGCGCTGGGTTCGATTCAGTGCCTCACGCGGCACGCGGGCCTCGCAATGGGCGGGTCCGGTCCACGCCTCGAGGTGGGGCTCGATGATCTCCGTCAGGCATCGGGGCTTGCCGCGGCGCCAGTCCTCCCACGGGAAATACGCATACCAGCTGCGCCACACCGCTCCGTCTTGGTCGTTACATTGCGCCGGACGGACGGGAGCCAGATAGCACACGGAAACGACCGGTGGATCGGATGCCATCTCCCTGTCATCGGGCCCGTGGCAGTCAACAAGCGTGCAGACCTGCCGGGTATGCCCCAGCTCGATGCCGGTCTGCTGGCGGACCCAGAAGCGCAGGCCCGCCTCGAGCGTCTTGTGCTGGCGGGGCGAGAACGGACCGCAGGGAAGGGCGCCGTCGCCCTCCCGCTCGCGGCGCGAGGCCGGCACCACGGCGACCATCGGCTCGTCGCCGCGCACGGCGAGGATCGCCGCGTTGAGACCGACACTGATCGGCTCGGCTGCCCGCGCGGGCGGCACCCTTGCCGGGAGCATGCTCTCCACGTAGTGCGCCGGAGGGTCCATGAAAAGCCTCGATCAAAATCAAGGCATTAGAGCTACCGACCGATCATGGCATTTTTCCGGTGGATGCCACGCCAACCGTGCTTCGACAAGCTCAGCACGGGGTTGGACAGCTTGGCGGCAAATGCCAGCGTCGTCCTGAGCCTGCATGCCCTCGGACTTGTTCCGAGGGTCGGAGGACAGCCGCACGCACCAGTCATACAGGCACCATCTCCTGGTCCTTCT
>VBAB01001000.1 GCA_005888525.1 Alphaproteobacteria bacterium | reverse complement strand
GCGGGTCCGTGATCATCGCGTCGCCCATGGTGTGCGGATTGCCGGTCACGATCGACAGCATCTGCGGGGGCAGGCCTGCTTCATAGAGGATATCGGCCAGCAGCAGTGCCGTGAGCGGCGTCTGCTCCGTGGGCTTGGCCACCACGCGGTTGTTGGTGGCGATTGCCGGAGCGATCTTGTGGCTAATCATGTTGAGGGGGTGGTTGAACGGCGTGATGGCGGAGATGCACCCGAGCACCGGCGTGCGCGAGGTATAGATGCGGCGCGCCTTGCCGTGCGGGGTGATGTCGCACGAATAGACCTCGCTGTCGTCGCGGATCGCCATCTGGCCGGCCAGCAGGTAGACGTCGTAGGCGCGACCGACCTCGTAAAGCGAGTCCTTGAGGCAGTGATCAGGCGGGCGATCTCCTCGCGCCTACGGCTGAGGATCTCGGCCGTGGCGGTGAGGATCTTCTGGCGATCGTAGCGGGTGAGCTTGGACTTATAGCCGTTGCCGATCCTGAAGGCTTCGGCCACCTGCGCGGGGCTGGCGGCCGCTACAGTGCCGACGACCGCTCCGGTATAGGGGTTGCGGACCTCGATGCGCTCGGCGCTGTCGACCAGCTTGCCGGCAATGCGCAACTCTTCATGCGGCTTCGTCGGCAGCTTCGGCTTCTTCACCCTCTCCTGCATGCACCAACTCCATCCAACCCGGGCGTGGCCGCTTATGCTGCTGATCTTAGGCTTTTCACGCCGAGCTCGGATAGCACCTGCGCGATCGCCGCCAGCACACCGCGCATGTGATCCGCGTTCAGACGGCCGATGCAGCCGATGCGGAAGCTGTCGGCCACCGTCAGCTTGCCGGGATAGATGACATAGCCGCGCTCTTTGAGGCTGTCGTAGAAGCTCTGGAACACGAACTTCGCATCTTTCGGCATATGGAATGTGACAATGATCGGCGCTTGCAGCCTATCTGGCAACAGCGTCCTGAAGCCCAGCTCGCGCATGCCATCGATCAGCACCTGGCAGTTCTCGGCATAGCGCCGTCCACGGCCAGGCTGGCCGCCTTCGGCCCAGAACTCTGCCAGCGCCTGGTGAAACGAGACGATGACGTGGATCGGCGGCGTGAAGCGATATTGCCCGGTCTTGGCGAGGCCCTGCCATTGATCGTAAAGATCCAGCACCAAGGTCGTGGCATTGCCTTGGGTTTCCGCCAGGGCCGGCTCACGACAGATGACGAAGCCCAGGCCCGGAACGCCCTCGATGCATTTGTTGGAGGAGGCAGCGACCGCATCGAACTTCGTCTTGGTGGCGTCGAGCGGCAACGCGCCGAACGCACTCATGGCGTCGATCAGCAGCCTGCGCCCGTACCGTTCGACCAGCGCGCCG
This sequence comes from Alphaproteobacteria bacterium, assembly GCA_005888525.1. GTDB lineage: Bacteria > Pseudomonadota > Alphaproteobacteria > Rhizobiales > Hyphomicrobiaceae > AWTP1-13. The sequence goes on along the minus strand of VBAB01001000.1, from coordinate 1,290 downwards.
ATCTCGGCGATGGGGTTCAAGATGCCGCTGGTCGTCTCGCAATGGACGGTAAACACGTGCGTGATGGCCGGATCGGCCTTCAGGACTCTTTCGATTTCGGCAAGGTCAGGAGGCGTGTCCTCCGCCGTCTCGTGCACCTCGATGCGACGCCCGGCGACCAGGCAGATTCGCTTGGCGCGCTGACCATAGGCGCCGTTGACGAGCAGCAGCACCTTGCCGGTGCGCGGCACGAAGGTGGTGAGCATGGCCTCGACCGCGAAGGTGCCCGAGCCCTGCATCGGCACCGTGACGTGCGTGCCCCTGGCATTCACCACGTCGGGCAGCCGCTCCAGCACCTCGTTGTAGGCCCAGGGGTCAGAAGTAGCGGATCGCCCGTCTCGGACGTTCCGCGCACTGCGTCATGATCGGCCATGCCATGCCCCAACGGTCCGAGCGTACAACGGCGCAATCCCCGGTGACCCGGACGCTAGACGTCCGCTCCTTTCTTGGCAAATCTGAGATCGAGTTCGAACAATGAGCGCGACTATGCGCGTGACGTTCAAGTGCAGCCTCTCTCGGTTGCCGCCTTCAGGGAAAGAGGTAGGACACGAGAGCAAAGCATAGTCCAGAAACCACGGCGGCACCGATCACCGTGCCGGCCTTCACCGCGGGCTCAACGCTCGATCGTGCGATCAACAAAAACCCGGTGACGAATCCCACCACCGCAAGCAGTGCGAGCACCACGTGAACGATGCCGGGATGACCGACACTGGCCACGTAGCGGATCACGATCGTAGCGAGGGCGCTGCTCACGTACGCGCCGAGCAAATCCTTGTGATCAGTGGTCGCCTTCTGCAACAAATCCTGTACCATTTTTGTGCTCCTCCTCAGACCGCTGAGAAGTATCGCAATTCTCAGCCAGCGGCACAATACCAGAGCCGTCGATCTACCGGATGATCTCCCTTTTTTTGTAGCCGTGCGTCAGCTCAATTTTGCTGATTGATAAGGATTGGGCCGACGATTAGCGTGTCAGCAGAACCAAGAGAAAGGCTGCGCGGGCATTCGCCGTCGCACGCTCGCCCAGCGCAAGCATGGGAGGTGGCATATGCTCTCGAAGCTTGCCTTAGCCGTGGCCCTAGCGTTTGCCATCGCAATGTTGCCGGCTACTTCAGCGCTCGCCCAAAGGCAAGGCGGTACGCTGCGCATGTACCTCTGGGACAATCCGCCCAGCGCCTCGATCCACGAGGAGGCGACCATCTCGACCGTGATGCCGTTCATGTCCGTCTTCAACAATCTCGTCCTTTACGACCA
>VBAB01000278.1 GCA_005888525.1 Alphaproteobacteria bacterium | reverse complement strand
CAGGTGTCACGAGCGGCGAGGAGGAGATGGAATAGAGACGCGGCTGCAGCGGCTCCAGGCACTCTGCGAACGCCTCGGGGTCCGGGTGCACGGGAGCGAACTTCTCCAGCGCCGCCAGCACGTCGAGCGTTGCCGCGTCGCCGTCGGGGTCCTGGCCGGAGGCCAGCGCCTTGGCTTTCTGGCGCCGCTCGCCGCCCACCAGCAGGCCGATCAGCTCGAACAGCGCGTCGGGTGCCGGGCTCAGCGCATAGTCCTCTATGAGCGCGTCACGGAAAGGCTTGCCGCCAATGCGGAAGCCGGGCGGCACGCGCAGCACGCGCTGCACCGCTTCGGCGAGCGCGGAATCGTTCTTCGGAAACAGGCCGAAGCTGTCGCCCGGCGTATAGGTGAGGCCTCCGGCGCCGATGTCGAGCACGACGTGGCGCGTGTCCTTCTGCGATTTGCGCCCGTTGAGCCGGGTGGCCGAGCGGAAGACCGCCTCGACGGGCGCCTCTCGCGTGCCGAGCACGGGCTCCTTGGGTTCGGGTGCCTTGGCCTGCGTGGGCGCCTTCACCGCTGCCGCCGGCGTCTCCTCGAGGAGACGTTTCAGCATGCGGCTCGTCTCCTTGCCGCCGGGCACGCACAGGTTGAGCTTCGCCTCCTGCCCGGATGCGATCGCCGCCGAATAGGTCTCGCACAGATAGCCGCACTGGCCGCAGTCCTGCTGCGCCATGGCGGCGAACAGCCGGCGCGGCAGCGGCTTGCCGTCGGCCAGTTGCATGCGCTCGGGAAGCGGCATGGCGGCGTCGTGCCAGGGAGCGCCATCGTCCTCGGCGACAAGCGCCTTCGCCGCCAAATCCGGCATGGCGCCGTCGAGCGCCGCGGCGCCCGCCTTGGCATCGAGCGACAGCAGCCCGGAGAAGAAGCCGTTGAGCCAGGCGCGCTGCTCAGATGAGAAGGGCGCCGTCTCCGGGATCATGGCGTCGGCCGCGGCCACTTTCGTCTGCACGCTCATGCGGCGCCCCCGCCGGCGATCGCCTCGACCATGGCCTTCAGCGCCGGCACCTCGTGGCGACGCGTAAAGGCGAGGAACGTTTCCGCCGGGCCCGCGCGATGACGCACGTAGGCCTGGAGGATGCGCTCGATCAGCCGCGGGCAGTCCTCGGCTTTGACGTCGCGGCAAAGCTCGCGGCCGATGCCGGCATCCGCACCGAAGCCGCCGCCGACGAACAGATGGAAGCCCTCGACCGTATCCTCGCCGGCGTCGTCGATCGCGACGCGGCAGGCCAGCAGGCCGATGTCGCCGATGTAGTGCTGCGCGCACGAGTGGGGGCAGCCGGTGAGATGGATGTTGACGGGGGTGTCGAGCGCGACGCGCGGCTCCACCCAGTCGGCGATCGCCATCGCCGTGCCCTTGGTGTTGGAGAGGGCAAACTTGCAGCCCGTGTTGCCCGTGCAGGCGATGAGCCCGGCACGCACGCTCGTGGCCTTGGCCGTGAGCCCGATCTCGCCCAGGCACTGCTCCACCAGCGCCGCGTTGTTCTCGGCAATCCCGGAAATGAGCAGGTTCTGCCAGACGGTGAGGCGAATATCGCCGTCGCCCAGCTCGCGGGCGATCCTGGCGAGGCCCCGCATCTGCTCGGCTGTCGACTTGCCCACGGGCAGCGCCACGCCGGCCCACACCTTGCCGGGCTGCCTCTGGGCATGGAAGCCGATGTGCGCCTGGCGGTTCTGGCGGTTGGGCGCGGAGACCCTGTCGTCGGCCAGGCGCACCAGCTTGGTACCGAGCTTCGCTTCGACATCGGCGAGAAACTTGTCGAGACCCCAGGCGTCGAGCACGTACTTGAGGCGCGCTTTCTTGCGGTCGGTGCGGTCGCCGTTGGCGATGAAGACGCGCACGATGGCGTCGGCCACCGCCACGGCCTCCTCCGGCCTGACATAGACGCCGCCGAGCTTGGCGAAGTCCTGGTGCCCCGTGATGCCGCCGACGCCGAGCCGGAACCAGACGCCAGTGTCGACCCCCGCGCCCTCCCCCACCGTCACGGCTGTGAAGGCAATGTCGTTGGTGTCCTCCAGCACGGGTACGACGCCGCCGCCGTCGAAGCCGACGTTGAACTTGCGCGGCAGCCCGTAGAGCGAGCGGTCGTTGAGGATGTGGTGGTGCCAGGCCTTGGCATAGGGACGGGTGTCGATCAGCTCCTGAGGGTCTATGCCGGCTGTGGGCGAGCCGGTGACGTTGCGGATGTTGTCGGCGCCCGTCCCTTTGGTGGGGATGCCGAGGCCCGCCAGCCCCTCGATCAGGGGAATGGCTCCGTGCGGCAGTACATCTCGTATCTGCAAATTCGCGCGCGTCGTCACGTGCGCGTAGCCCCCGCCGTGCGCCTGCGCCAGGTCGGCGATGCCGGCCAACTGCCAGTGCGTGAGAATGCCGTTGGGGATGCGCAGCCGGCACATGTAGGCGTTCTGTGTCGGCGCCAGGTAGAACAGCCCGTGGAAGCGCCAGCGGAAATTGTCGATGCCCTTGGGGAACAGCCCCTTCGCGCTCTCGTCCCTGAGGCGGCCGTAGGCATCGAAGGGATGCTCGTCGCGCTTGGCCTTCTCCTCGGGCGAGAGCTTCCTGCCTGCCGCCTCGAAGCGGGCCATGGCGGCCAGGTGCTCCTTGTCGGGCCCGGCCGGCTGGGCCGCGCCGCCACCTTCGGTGCCAAGCGGCTTCAAGCCCTGTGCGGCGCGGCGTGCCTGGACGCCCGACACGAAGCCTTCCAGATAGCGGCGCTGCTCTTCGGTGAAGTCCTGCGCGCTCATCAGGCAGCCTCCGCGTAGGCCCTGCCGAAGGCGAGCGAGCCGCGGATCTGGGCGATGGCGGCTCGCTGGCGGATCAGGTCGCGGTACCAGAGCGCGTCCGCGGTGTCCCCGAACAGCACCGCGCCGGCCAGTCGGCCGTCGCGAATGACGAGCTTGCGGTAGGCGGCGGCCCCCTGGTCCTCGAGCAGAATCGCCTCGGCGCCCTCGCCTGCGAAATCGCCCATGGAAAAGACGGGCACGCCCGACACCTTGAGGCTCGCGGCCGCCACCGAGCCCTCGTAGCGCGCGGGCAGTCCGGCGAGGTGACGGGCGAGCACCTTAGCCTGCTCGTAGACTGGCTCGATCAGCCCGCAGCAGGTGCCGCGGTGCTCGGCGCATTCGCCGATGGCGTAGATGCCGGGGGAGCTGGTTTCGAGCGCATCGTCGACCTTGATGCCGCGGTCGATAGTGAGGCCACCGGTTTCGGCGAGCGCCGTGGCGGGGCGGATGCCGGCCGCCATCACCACCAGCTCGGCGGGATAGGCGCGGCCGTCCTTCAGCACGACACGCTCGGCGCGGCCGCTGCCCTCGATGGCAGCGGTCTGTGCTTCGAGCACGACCTTGATGCCCTTCTGCCCGATCGCAGTCGCAAGCAGCGCCGCCGAGCGCGCGTCGAGCTGGCGCTCCATCAGCTGCGGCATGATGTGGAGCAGTGTCACCTTGCAGCCGCGGAGGGCCAAGCCGTGCGCCGCCTCGATGCCCAGCAGTCCGCCACCGATGACGACCACGGGCGTGCCCGGCCGTGCGCGCTGCATCGCCGCCACGTCCTCGAGATCGCGGAAGGCTAGGACGCCCGGAAGATCGCGCCCGGCCATCGGCAAGCGCAGCGCGAGCGAGCCGGTCGCGAGCACCAGCCGGTCGTAGGCGACGGAGGTGCCGGTCGAAAGCATCACCTCGCGCGCGGCCGAGCACAGGGTGGTGCAGGCCGCGCCCGTTAGCAGCTCGATACCCTTCTCGGCGTACCACGTGGGCGGCCGCAGCTCGATATCCTCATTGCCCACGTCTCCCGCCAGCACGCCCGACAGCAGCACGCGATTGTAGGCGGGGCGCGGCTCCGCGCCGATCATGGCGATGTCGTAGCGGCCTGGACACAGCTCGACGAGCTCCTCGACCAGCTTGAGGCCCGCCATGCCGGCGCCCACCACGACCAGCCGTTCGCGTTTCTGCTCCGTGGCGGCGAGGACCATGACTATACCGCTGCGCGTCGCGAGAACCCCTCTCCCCTTGGGGAGAGGACGTGAGGCCATGACTTACGGCCGCGTGCTGTCGGCTCACCACAAGCTGGCGCTCGATGGCGCGGCTGTAAGTCATTTGGCCGAACTGGTGAGGGGGGACTCTCTTTCGCGGCGATGAAGGCCCCCTCATCCGGCCTTCGGCCGCCTTCTCCCCAAGGGGAGAAGGGCCGCTGCGGCCCTCGCGGAGAGGTTCTCGAGGCGCGGGATGCGGAGAGGCCTGCCATCGCCCTACTCCGCCGCCTGCAGCGCCGGGGCCTTGTGGCGGGCGTAGAGGAACTCCAGCACGGCGCCGCGAGCTCGACCAGCTCCAACCGTTTGCGCGGCCGAGGCAGCTTCACCTCGAGCACCTCGCCGATTGTGGCGGCCGGCCCGTTGGTCATCATGACGATGCGGTCGGACAGCAGCACGGCTTCGTCGACGTCGTGGGTGATCATCAGCACGGTGTTCTCGAGCTTCTGGTGGATCGCCATCACGGAATCCTGCAGATGCGCGCGCGTCAGCGCGTCGAGCGCGCCGAACGGCTCGTCGAGGAGGAGCACCTTCGGCTCCATGGCGAGCGCGCGGGCGATGCCGACGCGCTGCTTCATGCCGCCCGAAATCTCCATCGGCCGCTTGTCCTTGGCGTGCGCCATCTGCACCAGCTCGAGGTTGTGCATGGTCCAGGCGTGGCGCTCCTTGCGCGGCTTGAGCCGCGAGAACACCTTGTCCACCGCCAGGCGCACGTTGTCGTAGACGGTGAGCCACGGCAGCAGCGAATGGTTCTGGAACACGACGGCGCGGTCGGGCCCGGGGTCGTTGACCTCCTTGTCCTCCAGCAGCACCGCGCCGCTCGAGACGTCGAGCAGGCCGGCGACGATGTTGAGCAGGGTGGACTTGCCGCAGCCGGAATGGCCGATCATGGCCACGTACTCGCCCCGATCAATGCTGAGATCGATGTCGGCCAGGACCTCGCTCGAGGTGGCGCCACGCACGAACGACTTGGCGACGTGATCGATGCGCAGGAACGTCTGGCTCGACACGTACGGCCGGAGCAGGGTGTGGGATGCGGCGGGAACGTGCGCGATCATCTCGGCCTCCTCAACTTGCCTGCACGCCGCGCGTGGCGAAGTGGCCGACGAGCGCGACCAGGCGATCGAGGACGAAGCCGATGACGCCGATGTAGACGAGCGCCACGACGATGTCGGAGAGCCGAGAGGAGTTCCAGGCGTCCCAGATGAAGAAGCCGATGCCGACGCCGCCCGTCAGCATCTCGGCGGCGACGATGGCGAGCCAGGAGAGGCCGATGCCGATGCGCAAGCCTGTGAAGATGTAGGGCGCAGCCGACGGCACCATGATGCGCCAGAAGAACTCGGCCTGGTTGAGCCGCAGGATGCGCGCGACGTTGCGATAGTCCTGCGGGATGTTGCGGATGCCCACGGCGGTGTTGATGATCACCGGCCAGATCGCCGTGATGAAGATCACGAAGATCGCCGACGGCGCGCTGTCCCGGAAGGCGGCGAGCGAGATGGGCAGCCAGGCCAGCGGCGGCACGGTGCGCAGCACCTGAAAGATCGGGTCGAGGCCGCGCATGGCCCACTGGCTTTGTCCGACCAGTGCGCCCAGCGCGACGCCGACGATGGCCGAGAGCCCAAAGCCGATGGCGACGCGCTGCAGGCTCGTGAGCACGCGCCAGCCCAGGCCGATGTCTTGCGGCCCGAGCACGAACCACGGATCGACGATCAGGTCCTTGGCGTCCTGCCAGATCTTGAGCGGCGTCGGCAGCGTCGCCTTGGGGCCCGCGGCCGCGATCTGCCAGATCAGCAGCAGGAGCGAGAGCACGATGATGGGCGGCATGACGATTGCGACCGCCTCCCGCGCCATTGCATGCAGCCGGTCGAGCTGTGGGGCGCGTTGCGGCAAGCGCACGATCGCCGCGGCACCAGGCAGGAGCGGCAATTGCTCGACGGTAGCGACACGTTTCGTGGTCACGGCGCTCAAAGCCATGCGCGCGTTCTCCGTAATCGGGGTTGGTGCCAACGCGCTGGGACTCAGACCACGGCCCGCTTGATCGTGAGCGACTTCAGGTACGCCATGTGATCGTTGGGATCGAACACCTTGCCGTCGAAGAATGTCTCCTTGCCGCGCGAGGACGAAGCCGGGATGTCGGAGGCCGGCACCGACAGCGCCTTTGCCGCCTCCCGCCAGAGGTCCTCGCGGTTCACCTTGTCGACCAGCGCCTTCACGTCCGTTGCGGGCTCGAACTTGCCCCAGCGGATGTCCTCCGTGACGAACCACTGATCGTGGCTCTTGAAGGGGTAGGAGGCGTGCTCGCTCCAGAACTTCATGTAATGCTTGGTGCCCTTCTCGACACGGCCGTTGCCGTAGTTGATGTCGCCCTTGGCCCGCCCGATGATGTCCGCCACCGGCACGTTGAACCACTGGCGCCGGCCGACGATCTCGGACATCTCCTGCTTGTTTTCGATTTTGTCGCACCACTGCTGGGCCTCCATGACGGCCATCAGCAGGGCCTTGGCGGCGTTGGGATATTTGTCCACCCACGCGGCGCGCAGCCCGAGCGCTTTTTCGGGGTGCCCGAACCAGATCTCGCCCGTCGTGCACGCCGTGAAGCCGATGCCCTGGTTGACCAGCTGTTCGTTCCAGGGCTCCGCCACGCAGAACGCGTCCATGTTGCCGACCTTCATGTTCGCCACCATTTGCGGCGGCGGCACCACGATGGTGGAGACATCCTTGTCCGGGTCGATGCCGCCAGCCGCCAGCCAATAGCGAATCCATAGGTCGTGCGTGCCTCCCGGGAACGTCATCGCGACCTTCACCTCCTTGCCCTCGGCCTTCTTCCTCTCGAAGGCGGCCTTCAGTGGGGAGGCGTCGGCGGTGACCTTGAGATCCTTGTATTCGTTGGCGACGGAGATCGCTTGGGCATCGAGATTGAGGCGCGCCAGCAGGTACATCGGGGTAGGCACGTTGTTCTGCGTGACCTTGCCGGTTGAGATCAGGTAGGGCATGGGCGAGAGGATGTGCGCGCCGTCGATACCGTTCGATTCAGAACCCAGCACGATGTTGTCGCGGGTCGCGCCCCACGAGGCCTGCTTGGCGACCTCGACGTCTGGCATGCCGTGCTTGCCGAAGAAGCCCTTCTCCTTGGCGATGACCAGCGGCGCGGCGTCCATCAAGGCGATGTAGCCGAGGATTGCCTTCTTGACCTCGGGCCCGGCGCTTTGCGCGAACGCGCCCGCGGGGAACGCCGCCTTCGCTGCCGACATCAGCGCCGCCGTGGCCGCGGTTGCGGAAGCCGACCTCATCAGATCGCGCCGGCTGATCGCCGCTCGTCTTGCTGAAGCCTGTGCCGTCCTGGTGGTCTTGCTCATCGTGATCATCGCCCTTGTCTGGATGTGCAGACGCGCCGTTTCTCTGCGCGAGTCGTCCACACCAACTCGTGCCGCTAACAACAAAGCCGCGAGCCCGAGGTACGCTCGGTGCGTCCTCCCCAGGTCCAGCGGCGTTGCTTATGGGCCCAGCGTTGGACCCGTGGCGTCGACGTTGGCGCCGGTCTCGACCAAGGATGGTTACAAGCTTCGTGCCAGCTCGCCTG
>VBAB01000277.1 GCA_005888525.1 Alphaproteobacteria bacterium | reverse complement strand
TCAGAAGCCGCATCGGCCGCGCCTTCGTCGCCATCCGCGACCAGGACATCGCCGCCGAGATCATCGGCATCAACATCTTCCGCTACAAGCTGCTCGCGTTCGCCATCTCGTCGTTCTACGCTGGCGTGTGCGGCGTGCTCTACACCTACTACTTCGGCATCGCCAACTACGAGGCGTTCCAGATCGGCGTGTCGATCGACTATCTGGCCATGATCATCATCGGCGGCCTCGGCTCCGTGCTCGGCACCATCCTCGGGGCCATCTTCGTGACCATGCTGCCGATCGTCCTGCGCTTGGCGATGGAGCCGCTCGGCGGCCTGTTCTTCAATGCCGGCGAGCTGTCGAGCGTCATCGCCAGCACCAGGCTCGTCCTGTTCGGCTGCCTCATCATCTTCTTTCTGGTGGTGGAGCCGGAGGGTCTCAACCGCTTGTGGCGCAACATCCGCAACTACTTCCGCGTCTGGCCATTTTCGTATTGAGTATCTGCAGCAAGAAACCCAAGGAGGAAACACGATGTCGAAAAGTACGAGTTGGCGCACAGCCACCATCGCTGCGGGCGCGATCGCCCTGGCGGCCGGTGCCGCATCTGCGCAAGACAAGGAGCTGGTCTTCGGCCTGCAGTGCGACCGCACCGGCGCGACGCAGACCGTGGGCATCTACCTCTGCCCCGGCTATCACGACTACATCAACCTTCTGAACAGCAAGGGCGGGGTCGAGGGCTACAAGATCCGCGTGATGGAGATCGACCACGAATACAAGGTGCCGCCGGCCATGGAGGCGCACGAGCGCTTCAAGAAGGAGGGCGCAGTCCTCGAGGGCATCTACGGCACGCCGCAGACCGCCGCGCTCACCAAGAAGCTCGAGGAGGACAAGATCCTCGGCACCTCGCCCGGTTTTGGAACCTCCGCCGCGACTGACGGCAAGCGCTATCCCTACATCTTCCCGATTGCGGCCAGCTACTGGTCGCAGGGTGCCGCCGCCGTCGCCTTCGCCAAGAAGGAATTGGGCGGCAGCCTCAAGGACAAGAAGATCGCCTATCTGTTCTACGACAACCCGGCCGGCAAGGAGCCGCTCGTCATCCTCGAGGACCTCGCCAAGAGCGAAGGCTTCGAGCTCAGAACCTTTGCGGTTCCGGCACCCGGCGTCGAGATGGCCGCGCAGGTTCTCGACATCACCGGCCGCTACAAGCCCGACTTCGTGATCGCCCATCTCTTCGGCCGCGCGCCGTCCGTCTCCATCAAGGAGTTCAAGGGCAAGGGCTATCCGTTGAGCAAGGTGATCTCGTTCGTGTGGGGCGCTTCCGAGGCCGACATCAAGGCCGCCGGCGGCTACGAGGTGGCCAATGGCTACCACACCCTGCACTTCGCCGGAGTCGGTTTGGACTTCCAGGTCATCAAGGACATCAACGGGATGTACCAGACCCAGGGCAAGCCGGCGCCGAAGGAGCAGGAGATCAGCGTCTTCTACAATCGCGGCGTCATGATCGCGGCGATCCACGCCGAGGCTGCCCGCAATGCCATCAAGGCCAAGGGCGGCGCCAAGCCCACCAGCGAGGACGTGAAGAAGGGCATGGAGGCGATCAAGGACTTCACGCTTGGCGGCATGGTGCCTCCCATGCAGATCACGCCGGAAGACCACGAGGGCGGCGGCTGGGTGCAGGTGTGGACCGTCAAGGACGGCAAGCTCGCCAAGGACGGCGACTGGTTCCAGGCCTACCGCGAAGTGATCAAGAAGCACCTCGCGTTGGTCAACTAGTGTCTCCCTCTCCCCATCGTCCTTCACGATGGGGGGAGGTCGGTGAGGGGCGGCCGCACGCTGTCATCCCGGGCCTCGTGCCCGGGATCCAGCCAACGGCGAGCGCCGGAGCAAACTGCACGATGGATCCCGGTGACAAGCACCGGGATGACAAGGGTACTGTAGCGTGCTGTCGATCAACAATATCGAGGTCGTCTACGACAGCGTCATCCTGGTGCTGCGCGGTGTGTCCCTGGAGGTCAAGCCGGGCTCGATCACGACGCTGCTGGGCGCCAACGGCGCCGGCAAGACGACGACGCTGAAGGCCATCTCCGGCGTCCTGCGCACGGAGCGCGGGGAGGTGACCAAGGGCTCCGTCACCTTCGACGACAAGCGCATCGACGGCATGCGCGCCTTCGACGTGACGCGGCTCGGCATCTCGCAGGTGTTCGAAGGCCGCCGCGTGTTCGAGCACCTGACGACCGAGGAGAACCTGATCGCCGGCGGCCACGTGCAGCGCCACTATCGCCAGATCCGCGACGGCATGGAGCGGGTGTACGCATATTTTCCCCAGCTCCAGCAGCGCCGCCATCAACTCTCCGGCTACCTCTCCGGCGGCGAGCAGCAGATGCTGGCGATCGGCCGCGCGCTGATGTCGGAACCCAAGGTGATCCTGCTCGACGAGCCCTCCCTCGGCCTCGCGCCCATGCTGGTCGAGGAGATCTTCGGCATCGTCGGCCGCCTGGTGGAGCAGGAGAAATTGTCCGTCCTCCTGGTCGAGCAGAACGCCACCATGGCGCTGGCCGTGGCCCATCATGGCTACGTCATGGAGACCGGCCGCATCGTGCTGGAAGGCAACGTGCAGGCGCTGCGGGAGAATTCCGACATTCGCGAATTCTACCTGGGCCTCAACGAGATCGGCTCGCGCAAGTCCTACCGCGACGTCAAGCACTACAAGCGCCGCAAGCGCTGGCTTTCCTGATCTGCTCTCCTGCATTGCCGCCCTTGGCGACGGATCGCGGCCCCCTGCTCCGTCTGCCGCGATGCAACGCGGGGGTGCGCCGGCGCGATCGGCATTTGCGTCGCACGCCGGACAGGACTACTTAGGGGCTGCGGGAGACGTCCGAGCGCCCAACGACGGAGGCGACATGCTCTCGGTCTTGGATCGTCACATACGCGCCTGGCACTTCTGGCTGGCCAACGCCGTGGCCGTGGGCTGGTTTGTCGCCATGGGCTTGGCGACGCAGTCGGCGTTGCCTGGCGTGAAGCTCTTCCGTTGTCCGATCGGCCTGTGCCTGGGCTACTACTCGCCCATCGAGCTGCAGACCACGCTCACCAAGATCGGCAGGAACGGGCGTGAGTTCCTCACCGAGACGCTGCTGCCGCTCGACATGGTGCTGCCGGCGCTGCTGCTGGTGGCGCTGACGGTCACTTATGTCTGGTTCACCCGGCCGGGGCATCCCGTCAACGTGCCGGTCACCTCGGGATACCGCTACGCCTTCCTGTGCGTGCCGGTGTTGTATTGCGTGGCCGACTATGCCGAGAACTGGACCCTGGTGGAGGCCCTGCAGACTTATCCCAACATTCCCTACCGGCTGGCGCGCCGGGCGAGCTTCCTCACGGCCGCCAAATCGCAGCTCATCGTCGCCGCGCTGGGGATTGCCGTGGCGCTGGCGATTGCGGGGTGGGGCTTCGCGCACCATTGGGCCGAGGCAACGCGGCGGCGCGCGGGCCGGTAGCATCGCACCGGCCGCTCAGGCCGGCGGTCACGCACCCTTCTCGACCTCGGCGAACACCTTCTTCGCGGCGCGGAAGCACTCCACGGCCAGCGGCACGCCGGCATAGATCGCGATCTGGTGCAGGATGGCCTGGATCTCGTCCTTGGTCACGCCGTTGGTGAGCGCGCCCTTCAAGTGCAGCTCCCATTCGTGCATGCGGCCGAGGCAGGCCAGCATCACGAGGTTCAGCATCGAGCGTGTCTTCCTGGGCAGGCGCTCGTCGGTCCAGGCCAGGCCCCAGCAGTATT
>VBAB01000276.1 GCA_005888525.1 Alphaproteobacteria bacterium | reverse complement strand
TTGCGGCACGTGCTCGTCTGGAAGTGCCTGGCCGGTCTCGTGTAGTGTGCGCGCGTAGCAAGAATTGGAGTCGACAAGACATGCTTCCGGCCTCGGCTGATGTGGTGATCGTCGGTGGCGGCAACGCCGCGCTGTGTGCAGCACTGGCGGCCGCCGAGCATGGCGTGTCGGTGCTCGTGCTCGAGCGAGCCCCGCAAGACGAAGCCGGCGGCAACAGCCGGTTCACGGCTGGGGCCATGCGCTGCGTCTACGACGGCGTCGCCGATCTCAAGGCGCTCATGCCCGACCTCACCGATCAGGAGATCGCCCAGACAGACTTCGGCACCTACACCGAGGACCAGTTCTTCGACGACATGTACCGCGTCACGGAGTATCGCACCGATCCGGAGCTGGTCGAGGTACTGGTCAAGCAGAGCCGCGACACCTTGCGCTGGATGCGCGGCAAGGGCGTGCGGTTCGCGCCGATCTGGGGCCGCCAGGCGTTCAAGGTGGACGGCAAGTTCAAATTCTGGGGCGGCCTCACCATCGAGAGCCATGGCGGCGGGCCGGGCCTCGTCGCCTCGCTCACCGCAGCCGCGCAGAAGAACGGCATCACGGTGCTATACGACGCCAGGGCCGTGGGGCTCATCGCCGATGACGACGGTGTGCAAGGCATACGCGTGCGGCATGGCGGCAAGACCGGCTCGGTCACCACGCGCAACGTCGTGCTGGCGGCCGGCGGCTTCCAGGCCAACGCCGAGTGGCGCACGCGCTACATGGGCCCAGGCTGGGAGCTCGCCAAGGTGCGCGGCACGCGCTTCAATACCGGCGACGGCATCAAGATGGCCCTCGACGCCAACGCCATGCCGACCGGCAACTGGTCCGGCGGCCACGCGGTAGCGTGGGATCGCAACGCGCCCGAGTTCGGCGATCTCTCGGTCGGCGACAATTTCCAGAAGCACAACTATCCGTTCAGCCTCATGATCAACGCCAACGGCGAGCGCTTCGTCGATGAGGGCGCCGACTTCCGCAACTACACGTATGCCAAGTACGGCCGCGTGATCCTGATGCAGCCGGGGCAGTTCTGTTGGCAGGTGTTCGACAAGAAGGTGCTGCATCTGCTGCGCGACGAATACCGCATCAAGCGCATCACCAAGGTGTCGGCCGATACGCTGCCAGAGCTGTGCGAGAAGCTCGACGGCGTCAACGCAGCCAAAGCGCTGGAGACCATCAAGGCATTCAATGCGGCGGTGAAGCGGGAGGTGCCCTTCAACCCCAACATCAAGGACGGGCGCTGCACGGTGGGATTGGCGGTGCCGAAGTCCAACTGGGCCGTCACCATCGAGGAGCCGCCGTTCGAGGCCTATGCCGTCACCTGTGGCCTCACCTTCACCTTCGGCGGCGTCAAGATCGACACTTCCGCACGCGTCATCGATACCGACGGCGCGCCGATCCCCGGCTTGCATGCCGCGGGCGAGATGGTCGGCGGAATCTTCTATTTCAACTATCCGGGCGGCACGGGCCTCACCAACGGCGCCGTGTTCGGCCGCATCGCCGGCGCTTCGGCCGGCGCCAGGGCTCGCGGCCAGAACGCCTGATGGTGAGTGGTGAGTGGTGAGTGGTGAGTGGTGAGTGGTGAGTGGCGAGGCGTCAGTGGTCAGTGGCCAGTCGTCAGTGGCGGGATAGGGAGACGCACAATCGCGAGACCATGTGGCGGCCGCTCGCCGTCTATGGCCCGTATCAAACTCCACCACGGACCACTCACCACTGACGACTGACGACTGACGACTGACCACTCACGCATGAGTCGAGGACCACATGCATATCCTACGTCGTCTTATTACTGGCCTGCTCGCCAGCGTTTTGCCCGCAATCGCGGCGGCGGAGACGCCCAAGAGCGGCGGCACGCTCACCTTTGCCGTGACGGCCGAGGCGCCGAGCACCGATTGCCACGCCATCACGACCTATGCCGCCGTGCACGTGCTGGCGCCGCACTATTCGCTGCTGCTCAAGGTCGATCCCGACAATTATCCCAAGCTCAAGCCCGACCTTGCCGAAAGCTGGAGCGTATCGCCCGACGGCCTCACGTACACCTTCAAGATCCGGCCCAACGTAGTCTTCCACGACGGCAGCCCTCTCACGTCGAAGGACGTGCAAGCCAGCTTCGACCGCATCCGCAATCCGCCCGCCGGTGTCGTCTCAATCCGCAAGGAGCTGTTCGCCGACATCATGTCGATCGCGGCGCCCGATCCCGCCACCGTGGTCATGAAGATCAAGGAGCCGGACGCCTCGTTCCTCGGCACGCTGGCGCTGCCCTACAACTGCGTCTACAGCGCCGCCAAGCTGGCCGAGGATGCGAATTTCCCCGCCAAGACCGTGATGGGCAGCGGGCCATTCGTGTTCGTCGAGCACCGCAACGGGGCGCATTGGGTGGGCAAGCGCTTCGACAGGTATTGGGAGAAAGGCAAGCCCTACCTCGATGGCTTCCGCGCGGTCTTCATCAAGTCGCAGGCGGTGGTGACGGCGCTGCAGGGCGGACAGATCCAGGCCGAGTTCCGCTCCATCTCGCCGGGCGAGCGCGCGCAGCTCGTCAATGCGCTCAAGGACAAGATCACGGTGCAGGAGGCGCCGTGGGTGTGCAAGATCGAGCTCCTGTTCAATACGGAGTCCAAGCCCTTCGACAATCTCAAGATCCGGCAGGCGTTGTCGATGGCCATCGACCGCTGGGGCGGATCCGACGCCTTGTCCAAGATCACCATCCTCAAGCCCGTCGGCGGGCCGCTGCTGCCGGGCTCTCCCCTCGCGCTTACCAACGACGAGCTGGCGGCGCTGCCCGGCTACGGCCGCGATCCCGAGAAATCCCGCGCGCAAGCAAAGACCCTGCTGGCCGAAGCTGGCGCGTCCAGCCTCAAGTTCAAGCTGATCAACCGCAACATCAATCACCCCTTCACGCCGCTCGGCGTGTTCGTGATCGACCAGTGGCGGCGCATCGGCGTGACGGCCGAGCATCAGCAGCTCGATGTGTCCCAGCAGAAGGCGACGATTGCCAACGGCGAGTTCCAGGTTGCGCTCGACGCCTTCTGCGCCGACAGCGACGATCCCAAGCCGTTGCTGCTGCCGTATCTGTCCAAGAGCCGCTCGCCGCGCAACATGACGCGCAGCGAAAGCCCGCAGTTCGATGCCGTCTATGACAGGTTCAAGAGCGCGACGAATCCGACGCAGCGCGCCGTGCTGGCAACCGAATTGCAGCGCATGGTGATCAGCTCGGCCAACAGCGTGCCGGTGCTGTGGTACAGCCGCATCGTCGCGCACGTCTCCAATATGAAGGGCTGGAAGATCGTTCCCACCCACTTCGCCAACCAGGACCTGGCGGACGTCTGGCTGGACCAATAGGCCGTGGAGACGGCCCTGCACAGCATCGTCATTGTCGGCGGCGGCGCCGGCGGGCTGGAGCTCGCCACGCGGCTCGGCAACAAGCTCGGGCGGCGCGGCAAGGCGCACATCACCCTCATCGACAAGGCGCGCACGCACCTCTGGAAACCCCTGCTGCACGAGATCGCCGCCGGCAGCATGGACGAAGACATGCACGCCATCGACTACCTGGCGCAGGCCTATTGGCACGGCTTCGTGTACCGCTCCGGGGCGATGGAGGGCATCGACCGGGCGCGCCGGCTGGTGCAGGTGGCGCCCTTCGTCGACAACGAGGGCAAGCTGGTCACGCCCCGGCAGGACATCGGCTACGACACCCTCGTCATCGCCATCGGCAGCCTGACGAACGACTTCGGCACCCCAGGCGTCAAGGCCCACGCCATCGCGCTGGAGACGGCGGAGGAGGCCGCCCGCTTCCACAGCCGGCTCGTCAATGCCTGCATTCGCGCCAACACCCAGACCGAGCCGCTGCGGCCCGAGCAGCTGCAAGTCGCCATCATCGGCGCTGGCGCGACC
>VBAB01000275.1 GCA_005888525.1 Alphaproteobacteria bacterium | reverse complement strand
CTTCGACTACATGGCCAAGCTCTACGACGAGAAAATGAATGCCATCTTCCTCGTCCGCACCCTCGTCAATACGCCGTTCCATCTCTATCTGACCAAGCCCATCACCAAGGCCGATCTGACCGGCTTCAAGCTCCGCATCACTCCGGTCTATCGCGACTTCTTCACGGCGCTCGGCGCCACCGTCGTGCAGACCGCGCCGGGCGAGGTCTACACCGCGCTCGAGCGCGGCGTCGTCGACGGCTATGGCTGGCCGATTGGCGGCATCTTCGACTTCGGCTGGCACGAGAAGACGAAATACCGCGTCGACCCCGGCTTCTACCGCGCCGAGGTGTCGATCCTCATCAACAAGTCGGCCTGGGGCAGGCTCAGCGACGCACAACGCAAGGTGATCACCGACGCGACGGCCATGATCGAAGCGGAGTGGCCGGCGATCGAGAACAAGGAGGTCGCCGAGGAAATCGAGCGGCAGAAGCAGGCGGGCATCCAGGTGATCGAGTTCAAGGGTACGGAAGGCCAAGCCTACCTCGCCCAGGCCTACGAGGCGGCCTGGGCCGGCATCATCAAGCAGAGCCCGGAGCACGGGCCGAAGCTCAGGGAGTTTTTCTCCAAAGCGAAGTGATCGGCCGGGAAATGAACGGGGAAGGCGCCGATGCAGCGCGCGTCTAGAGCCTTCGGGCGTCTCCTCGAGGGCTTGATGCTGCTCGCCAGCGCCATGGTGCTGATCATGACGCTGCTGATCGGCGCCGACGTCGGCCTGCGCAATGCCGGGCTCGGCGGGGTTGCGTGGAGCAACGAGGCCTCCGAGTACATGCTCTACCTGATCACGCTGCTGTCCGCGCCCTGGCTCCTGCGGCAAGGCAAGCACATCCGCATCGACATCGTGCTGAGGGCCTTGCCGCCCAGGATCGGGTGGGCGCTCGAATGGGTCGGCGACCTCCTAGGCCTCCTCTGCTCGCTGTATTTCGTCTGGTACGGGATGAAAGTGCTGGTCGCGAGCTACCTGGCCGGCTCGATCTCGATCAAGACGCTCATACTCCCAGAGTGGTGGCTGCTGGCGCCGATGCCTTTGGCGTTCATCGCCGTCTCGATCGAATTCGTCTTCCGCATGCACCGGCTGGCGAAGGCCGAGCGGGCGCCGCGCAGCGACGCGGTCTCCGCGTCATGACCACAGCCGCTGCCGCGTCCTTCTCCGACGCCCGGCCCGAACAGGGCAGGTGACCCATGTCCTGGGAGATGGCAGCGCTGCTGCTCCTCGGCGGCTCCACCGTCCTCCTGTTTCTCGGCATGCCGGTGGCGCTCTCGTTCGTGGCCATCAATATCGTCGGCGCCTGGCTGTTCCTCGGCGGCGAGGCGGGGCTCGGCCAGGTCGTCCGCAACAGCGTCGTGTCGGTGATGAGCTTCTCGCTCACGCCCATTCCGTTGTTCATCCTGATGGGCGAGATCCTGTTCCACACCGGTCTCGCCCTGAAGGTGATCGAGGGCGTGGAGCGTCTGATCAAGCAGGTTCCGGGGCGCCTCGCCGTCATCGCGGTCGTTGCCGGAACGGTGTTCTCCGCCATCTCGGGCTCGACCATCGCCACGACGGCCATGCTGGGCTCGCTCATGCTCCCCGTCATGCTGGCGCGCGGCTACCACCCCGCGTTCGCGACCGGGCCGATCATGGCGATCGGCGCCGTCGACATGCTGATCCCGCCGTCGGCGCTGACCGTGCTGCTCGGCAGCCTCTCCGGCATCTCCATCTCGAAGCTGCTGATCGGCGGCGTCGTGCCCGGCTTGATCCTCAGCGTCGCGTTCGTGGCGTACATCGTCGCCGCGGCGCTCCGGCGGCCGGAGCTCGCACCTCCGGCCCCCACCGAAAGCCGCGGCCGCTTCGAGGGCTGGGGCCTTCTCGTGTTCTACGTCGTGCCGCTGGTGTCGATCTTCATCGTCGTCGTCGGTGCCATGTCCGGCGGCTTTGCCACACCCACCGAATCAGCCGCCCTCGGAGCGCTGGCGACCCTCGCCATGGCGCTCGCCTATCGCGCCCTGTCGCTGCAGGCGCTGATGCAGGCACTCAAGGGCACGGTGGCCATTACAGGCATGATCCTCTTCATCATCCTGGGCGCCACCACGTTCTCGCAGATTCTGAGCTTTTCCGGCGCCACCGACGGACTGGTCTCGGCCATCCTAGGTCGCGGCCTGTCGCCATTTGCCGTCCTGGTCGGCATGATGCTGCTGCTCATCTTCCTCGGCATCTTCGTCGACCAGGTGAGCATGATGCTGATCACGCTCCCTGTGTTCATGCCGATCGTGCTGAAGCTCGGCATCGACCCGATCTGGTTCGGCGTGTTGTTTCTCATCTGCATGCAGCTCGGGCTTCTGCTGCCCCCGCACGGCCTCCTGCTCATGACCATGCGCGGGGTGGCGCCGCCGCAGGTCACCATGGCGCACATCTTCCAAGCGGTCGTGCCCTATGTGATCATGAGCCTGCTGCTGCTGGCGCTGCTGCTGCTGTTCCCGATGATCGCCACGTGGCTTCCCAACTGGCTCGTCGGATAAGCGTCCGCGGATCCCAGGAAAGCAGACCGGCACGATGCGAGGGGCGGATGAAAGGTAATCCAACGGTTGCGGCCGTGCTTGCCGACGACTTGGCCGCCTATGGAGCCCGCCGCTGCTTCGGCTTGCTCGGCACCGCCAACTTCAAGATCTCGCACGCGCTGGTGGAAGCCGGGGTCGAGCTCATCTCGGCACGCCATGAGGGCAACGCCGCCTGCATGGGCGACGCCTATGCCAAGGCAACCGGCGAGCTGACCTTGGTCAGCGTACACTCAGGTCCGGGCCTGACCAACGCGCTCACCGGCATCGCTGAGGCGGCCAAGAGCCGCACGCCGCTGCTCGTGCTCGCCGGAGACGTGCCGACGGGCGCGGTGAAGTCCAACTTCTACATCGAGCAGGCCGAGATGGTCCGCTCCGTCGGGGCCGTCTGCGAACGCATCCACACGGCCGCCTCCGCACGCGAGGATACGCTGCGCGCCGTGACGCGAGCCATGCGCGACCGCCAGACGGTGGTGCTGAGCCTGCCGACCGACGTGCAGGATGCGATCCTTCCCGGGACGCTCCCGCCCCTGGCGCTGCCGCCTGCGCCCGACCCGATGCATCCCGATCCCGCCAGCGTGCGTCGATTGGCCGACGCGCTGCTGAGCGCCCAGCGACCGCTCGTTCTCGCCGGTCGCGGGGCGGTCCTCTCCGGCGCAGAAGGCGCCTTGACCGCGCTGGCCGAGCGCAGCGGGGCGCTGCTCGCCACCTCGGTATGCGGCCACGGCCTGTTCGCGGGAGACCCGTGGTCGATCGGCATCAGCGGCGGGTTCTCCTCACCTGCCGCCGACGATCTGATCCGCGAGAGCGACCTCATCATCGCCTTCGGCGCGAGCCTGACGCACTGGACGACCAAGCGGGGCAATCTGATCGCCCCTGGTGCGACGGTTGCGCAGATCGATATCGATGCGTCGCGGCTGGGATACCAGATGCCCGTCCAGCATGCCATTCAGGCCGACGCCCGGGTGACCGCGGAGACGTTGCTGGCCGAGCTGGATCGCCGCGGCGTCGATCCGCGCCAAGGGA
>VBAB01000371.1:2309-16938 GCA_005888525.1 Alphaproteobacteria bacterium | reverse complement strand
GGCCATGACTTACGGTCGCGCACTCCTACCTGCCCGCGGGCAATCGCTAGATGGCGCGGCCGTAAGTCATTCGGCCGAACTGGTGAGGGGCTACTTCCTTCTGCACATCTGAAGGCCCCCTCATCCGCCCTTCGGGCACCTTCTCCCCAAGGGGAGAAGGGACCTGTCGCATTCGGCGGAGGACACCTTCAAGCGAGACACACCGCTGTCGGGGGCGGCGTCAGACGAGCTGCGCGATCTGCTTGCGCTTGATCAGGTCGAGGTCGAACTCGGCGCCGATGCCGGGGACTTGGGGGCAGTGGCCAGGCCGTCCTTGCCGATCTGGATGTCATTCAACACCCCGTACTTGTGCGCGCCGTGCGGCAGCAGCACCTCGAAGTAGGTGGTGTTGGGGATGGCGCAGGCGAAGTGCACCTGGGCCATGTTGTTGGCCGAGTTGCCGCCGTGGTGCACCTCGTAGGTGGTGTGGAAGGCTTCGGCCAGGTGCGCGGCCTTGAGCATGGTGGTGAGCCCGCCCTTGATGGGGATGTCGCCGCGCAAGTAATCGGTGGCGCGCTCGGTGAGCCACACCGCGTAGGTGCCGATGTCGCCGGCGGGGTACTCGGTCGCCAGGATCGGGATGTCGAGCTTCTGGCACAGCTTGACGTAGGAGTAGATGTCCTCCTCGTTGAGCGGGTCCTCGTACCAAAGGTAGCCCAGGCGCTCGATGGCGCGGCCGACGCGCAGCGCATCGGGGTAGCGGTAGCTCCAGGTCGAATCGAGCATCAGCGTATAGCCGTCGCCGACGCCCTTGCGCACCGCCTCGCACACCTTGATATCCTCGCTGGCGGGATGCGGCGGGTGGATCTTGTAGGCCTTCCAGCCGTCGGCCTTGAACTGCTGGGCTTCCTCCGCGTAGGCCTGCGGGCTTTCGAGAACCTGGCTCGAGGCATAGGCGCCGATGGCCGATCTGCCGCCGCCCAGGAATTTATAGAGGGGCATGCCGGCGGCCTTGGCGGCGATGTCCCACAGCGCCGTGTCGCAGGCGCCGACGGTGCGCAGGCCCATGTTGCGCTGGCGCATGCGCATGGCGGCGTGCAGCTCCTCGCGGGCCAGCGGGTCCTTGCCCATCAGGATGGGCTTGAGGAAGCGGATCAGCGCGCCGGCATCGGTCTCGGCGGGGTTGGTGGCGGAGCCGAGGAACGCGTTGCCCTCGATGCCGGCGTCGGTCTTGATGCTGAGCAGCGCGAGGTTGCTCTTGCCAGACTGGTTCTGCGCGCCTGACGTGTACTTGGTCGGCGGGATGTCGTCCCAAGCGAACAGGGTGAGCTCGACGGCATCGATTTTCATTGGCATCCCTCCCGGACTGAATCTGCGGCGCGGCTATTTGCTCTTGGGATAGACGGCGATCATGTCGAGCTCGACGCGCGCGCCTGGTGTCGAGAGCTGGTTGACGCACACGGTGGTGCTGGCGGGAGTCCAGGCCCCGAAATACTGCGCCAGCACCGCCACCATGCCGTCCATGTCGCGCATATCGGTCAGGTACTTGGTCACCTTGACCACGTCGGTCCAGGCGAGCCCCTGGTGGTCGAGGATGGTCTTGATGTTCTCCATGGCCAGCCGCGTCTGGTCGGCAATGCCCACGGGGTGATTGTGCTCGTGCAACTCGTGGGGGTGCTTGTGGTAGAGCGGCGACGGCGTCGCGCCTGATATGAACAGCAGGTCGCCCGGCGCCTCGACGCGGATGGCCGGGGCGTAGGGCATGTCCTTGATGCGCTCAGGGACGGTCTGGATCTCGCCCAGCGACGGGTTGGTCGGTGACGACTTGAAAGCCGGTCGACGCACGGGCATCGCGCACTCTCCCCTTTGGATACGTCCGCCCATTCTGGACGGCGGCGCGAGCGCCCACAATGGGCGTGCACAAATGCCGATGGCCCGGCGCCTGTGCGGCAGGTGTCAGTGGAGAGGAAGGAAAGGAGCGGGGCGTCTTGCCGCGAAGCGCGTAGACGCCGGCCTAGCCCGACTTGGGTTGCGTCATGGCGGACGCTCGACGCAACCCGCGCTTCCTCGAGCGTGTCAGGCGGAGGCGGGCTTCCAGTCGGCGCCCATCTGGCAGAGGATCGACACGTTCGTGGTCTTGCTGTCGTCCTTCGATTCGCTCTTCTTGCCGCCGCTCTTGGTCTCCATCTGCGTCGTCACCTTGCGACACTGCGTGTCCTCGGGGATCTCGTCGATGCGCATGACATCGTTCATCGGCATTGCGTCCGCCTTGCCCTTGCCGCCCGACACGTCGCTCGACTGCTGGATGGCGTCTGCCGTCTGCCGCAGGACCGGATCGCCCTTGAAGCCGGCCGCCTTCTGTGCCGGACCGGCGGTGATCGTCACCTGCGTGTTGCCGTTCGGCGTGCGGTAGGTGTCGGTCACCTCCTGGTCGGGGCTCTTGTCGAGGGCAACGCGCGTGCGCCGCGTCACCTCCGCGCCGTCACGGCGGCTGAGGCGGCCGAGAATCACCGAGCCGACGGCGACGGCGCCGATGATGCCGAAGGCGCGGCGGAACTTGCCGAAGTGCATGCCGGGCAGCCGACCCAGGACGCGGCCGGGGCCGGGGAGGGGCAGAACCCTGCCGACCCGCGGCAGGCCGGGGAGCCCGAATTGTGCATTGGCTGGCCAGGGCGTCGCCGCCAGGACGAGCGAGGAGGCGAGAAGCAGTCGCAGTACCGGTGCACGCATCGAAATCCCTCGTGGTGTGCGTCTGGTGTGGCGCATTTGCCGTGGCGCAGGGGTCGCGCGAATCAACCTATCGATCGGGGAATGTGGCGGATAGCGGGGAGCTGCATTTATCTGCCCAACCGGTGAGCGCGGATGGTTAGCGGCGCGTCCGGGGCACGGGTGCGGACAGGTGCCAAACGCTGCGGCAGCTGGTATGATTTGCGCATTGAACGCGTTCGCGCCAAGTACCTGTGGGGCTGTCCGGGAATGAGGGCCTTGGGGGGATTGCAATGCTGTACATGCCACGATCCGGGCCACGACCAGGGCTGCTGGGCCGCATTTGCGCTGCGCTCTTGACGGCGGCTGTTCTGCTGACGGCCATCGCCCACGGCGCGGGGGCTTTCGACGTCAAGAAGATCGAGGCCAGCGTCTACAAGATCTACACGATGCGCAAGAAGGGCATCGGCACCGGCACGGGGTTCCTGGTCAACGGTCGGCGCATCCTGGTCACCAACTTCCATGTGGTCGCGGAGGGCGAGAAGTACTTCATCGGCTACCGCGACGGCCGCGACGGCAAGCTCGTGGAAGCGCGCGTGGTGGATCGCAGAGCCAACATCGACTTGGCCGTCCTGGAAACGTACGAAGATCTGCCGGGGCGGGCGCTGGTGCTGGGCGATTTCGAGCCCGAGAAGCTGACCAGCGTCGTTGCCGTGGGCTATCCCGGCGCCGCCGACGTGAAGCAGGATCCGACAGCGCCCAAGAACCTGCCGGAGCTGTATGCGAAGATGAAGGAGCCGAGCGGCTTCGACTCGACGCTCACGCCCGGCATGGTGTCGCGCATCTATTCGGCCACCAACACGGCGCTGAGCGAGACGCAGGTGATCAACGCCCGCACCGTGCAGCACAATGCCCCGATCAATCCCGGCAACAGCGGCGGGCCCCTGTTCGACGACTGCGGCACGGTGGTCGGCGTCAATTCCTTCTCTCCCAAGGGTGCGCAGGGCCTCTTCTTCTCCATTCACTCGGGCGAGGTGATCCGCTTCCTGCGCGAGCTGAACATTTCCTATGCTGCCATCAGCCACGCCTGCTTCGCGACCTCCCTATCCGGCGGCGGCGGCATGCTGCTGCCGCTGATCATCGGCATGGCTGCGGCTCTGGCCATCGTCGCGGTGCTGTTTGCCTGGCGCGGCGGCGCGGCGGTGGGGGCCGTGGGTCAATACATGAGCCGCCGCCTGACCGGCAACCGGGGGCGGGGCGGCGGGTCGCCGTCGCCACGCGAGGCGCCGCGTCAGCCGGCGGCCCAGATGAACCTCGCGCAGACCGCAGCGGCAATCTCCCTGCAGCCGAGCGCAGGCGGGAAGGCCTTTGCGCTCGAGGTGGGGCGCGCGGCTATGGTCGGCCGGAGCCGCCAGTGCGAGATCCCGATCGAGGACGACACCGTATCCTCCAACCACGCCCGCATCGAGATCAGCGCGCAGACGCAGCGCATCGTCGTCACCGATCTCAACTCCTCGAACGGCACGTTCATCAACGGCAGCCGGGTCAACAGCGCGCAGGTGCAGGTGGGCGACACGCTGCGGTTCGGCACCGCCGAATTCAAGCTGATCGCCGGGTCCATGCCGGCCGGGGCCGGCGCGGCACGCCCCTCCGGTCCCGTCAATCACGGCTGGATGCTGTCGGGGTTCGATCCGGCCGGACGGGCGTTGCAGTTCGAGTTGCGTCCGCCCGCGCCCAACGGCCGAGCGGCAGAATCAGCGACGTGGACTGTCGGTCGCGACCGCAACCGCGCCCAGTTCGTCATCGACGACGACAGCGTCTCGGGCGCGCACGCCCAGATCATCTACGATGCGCGGCAGGGGTTGACGCTGCGCGATCTGGGCTCCACCAACGGCACGCGCCTCGACGGCACCAAGCTCGGCAAGAGTGTCGTCGCGCTCAGCGACACCGGCCAGGAGATCGCCTTCGGCGCCGCCAAGCTGCGGCTGTCGCGGCTGATCCGTTGATGGGTCTACGGCCCGCGCGGCGGCCGCAGCCCTAATCCGTGCCGCCGACCCGGCTGCTGCCGTCGGCGCAGAAGGTCATGCCGACGCGGCAGAAGCCGTAGTTGGTCTCGCAGGTGGTCTTGGCGCTGGTCTTGGCGTCCTCCAGCGTGGCTCCGTTGGCACCGCGCC
Organism: Alphaproteobacteria bacterium; assembly: GCA_005888525.1. Lineage (GTDB taxonomy): Bacteria > Pseudomonadota > Alphaproteobacteria > Rhizobiales > Hyphomicrobiaceae > AWTP1-13. Next base: position 12,079 of record VBAB01000371.1, on the reverse strand, counting down.
AATCCGCGGGGTTGCTCGGCACTTCCGCGAGCGCCCAGCATTCCTTCTTGGACAGCACGCTGATCACGCGGCATCCTCCCGGCCCGACCTTTTGCGCGCAGAGGTTCATGGCCCCGCTCTCGGCCTCCTCCTTGCTCGGCTCGTTGACGCGGGCGAAGACGCCGCCGTTCTTTTCCACCACCACGCCCCAGCAGGCGGTGTTGGCGCCGCACAGGGCGGACGATCCGCCGCCGGCAAAGTAGCGGCCGGCCGCCTTGACGTACGTCACGGGGTTGAGCCGAAGGTCTGGCGCGAACTGGTCGACGCCCACGCCGACGATCAGCAAGAGGCATAGGCCTCCCACCGCGGCGATGGAGGTGGAAGGGCCGTCGAGGCCGAACGGCCAGGCGGGCTTGGCGCTCGGTCGCGCGCTCGAAAACGGCAGCGGGCTTTCCAGAACTCTGGTTCCACCGGTCAGCACGCGCGTCCTGGCCATGGGAGCGGGTGCGGCGCCGCCCTGCAGGAGCTCCTTGCGCCATTCGGAGATGGATCGGGGACGGTCCTGCGGCGGCAGCTTCAAGGCCCAATCGACGGCCTTCAGGAATTTGTCGCGATAGCGCCCCTTGCCGATCACGGCTGCCGGTCTCAGCTCGTCGGAGAGCTGGCGCGACGTCGCCTCGATGGGCCGCTGACCGGACATGGCGCGATGCAGGGTAGCTGCGAACGCGTAGATGTCCGTCCAGGGCCCATAGCGGTCGGCGTTCGAGGTGTACTGCTCAGGCGCCGAGTAGCCGCTCTTGAAGACCAGCGCCGAGACGAGCTGGGAATGCTGCTTGATCTCGAAGCGGGAGGCACCGAAGTCGAGCAGGATGGGCGCGCCGTCGGTGGCGCGGATCATGACGTTGTCGGGCGAGATGTCGAGATGCCAGGTGCGGTTGGCATGCACCAGCTCGAGCGCGCTCAGCAGCGGCGTGGCTATGAGATCCAATTCCTCCTGCGTGGGCGGGCTGTCGAGCCCCTGCAGCCATTTCTCCAGCGTGCTGCCCCGGACGAAATCGAGCAGCATGTAGGCCGAGTTGTTCTCCTCGAAGACGCGCCGGACGCTGACGATGTTGCTGTGGCTGAACTGCGCCAGCAAGCGCGCCTCGTCGTAGAACTTCTTGAGGCCCCAGCGGTAGTCGCTCTCGCTGTGGGGCTTGGCGGTGAAGCGAATGCTGGTCCCCTCGCGAACGACCAGGTCCTCGGGGAAGAACTCTTTCAGCGCGAAGTCCTTTTGCAGGGACTCGTCGTGGACCAGATAGGTGATGCCGAACCCGCCGCGGCCGAGCACGCCCGAGATCACGTACTGGTCGACCTTCGTGCCAGGCGACAGCGTCGAGGGGTCTTGGTAGGTCATAGGGCTGGTTCCGAAACCGTTCGCGGCCGTCTTCGACAGAAATGCGCCACAGCCTTACGATTCACCATGCGGCGAGGCCCTGGCGGAGCGGCCGGTGGCGGCCGAGTATCGATGCTGCTTGCTCGTATTTGCTCATTGGGCCGAATGCGTGACGATAACCCCGGACCTCGGGTTGAACGCTGCGTTTCGGCAGCATAGTATGCAAGCGATTTCCTGGGAAACGGGGACGTGTGGATGTTTCGAGTCCGCCGCCATCTGCTTGCGCCAGGCACGATTGCATTGCTGCTTTCGGGTCTTGCGCCATGCGTTGGCAATGCGCAGGACACGAGGCTGCTGGCCCAGTGCACCGCCCCCCAGCTGGTGACGCCTGCCGCGCCGCCCCCCGCCGGCTCCGACGATCCCGCGCTGGCTTCCCCGCATGGTTCGCAGACGACTGTGAGCTGCAACTTGTGGGCCACCGACGCGGTGACGTTCAAGGGCGTCAAGGCCAGCATCAAGGGCCGCACCGACCGGTTGGACGTGCAATTCGAGCCGCGCAACCAGACGCTGGTCGTCATGTTCCTCATCCAGTTGATGGACCCGGGCCGACGCTCGATCATGTCGCCGATGCTCGACACGGTCGTCAAGATAGCGGAGCCGCGCGAGAGCAAACGCCGCTACGCGGCCTACACCATTGCCAACGATTTGACGATGGTGGCCGACTTCGGCGCCTCCAAGAGCGATTTCGACAAGTCGGTGCGGGCGGTGCGGGGCGTGGCGCTGCCCACGCAGCTCTACAAGGGGGCGCTGGAGGCGATCGCCAAGCTGGCGAAGGAAAAAGGCGACCGCAAAGCCCTGGTCATCCTGGGCGACGGCAACTCCGACGACACGAGTTACGATCATGAGCCGGTGGTGAAGGCCGCCAAGGATGCCGGTGTGATCATCCACGCCCTGGGCTTCGCAGCGGAGGCGAGCGATCAGCCCAAGTTCCAGTATATCCGGCGCCTGGCAGAGGAGACCGGTGGTTTTCGCCGGGAGGTCAGGGTCGGCAGCACGCAAAAATATACCATCGGCAACCAGTTCGTCGCCGAGGCCTTGGAGAACGGCGGCACCGCAACGGTCAGCCTCCGGGAGCCGCCTGGCCCTGCGACGCTCAGCATGACCGCCGATTTCAGCAATGGGCGCTCTGAGAGCGTGTCCTACGCCATCACGGTGCCGGCCGCGCCGGTCGTGCGCGAGCCGCCGGCGCCCCGGCAACAGCCCACGGAAACCGAGCCCGCTGCCGCGCCCATGGCCTGGTACGAAAAGGTGTTCGCCTGGGCGCGAGAAAACAAGACCGTCGCCCTGATCAGCGGTGTAGCGTTGGGTCTCGGCACGATCGGGCTGTCGCTCTTCGGCATCAGCAGCTTTGGCGCGCGCCGGGCGCGACTGGCCGAGCTGGCCGAAGAGGAGCAGGGCGACCGGGTCGTCTATGGATGGCTCGACATGCTCGACGGCAACGCTTCGCGCTACCCCCTGCAGACGACCAACGTGCGCATCGGCCGCCATCGTGACAACGACATCTGCCTGCTAAACGATTCCATCTCGCGTCGGCATGCGGTGTTGCATTTCGATGCGGACAAGCGCCGCTTCGTCATCACGGACCTCGGCGGCGGCAACGGTGTCATCGTCAACAAGATCAAGCAGCAATCGCATGATTTGAACGATGGCGATCTTGTGGAGCTGGGCGAGGTTCGATTGCGGTTTCGCGCCAACATGGAGGCCGTGGGCTAGGGCTTGCTGCTCCCACTCATGGCTTCCGCATGGCATGTGCCGATCTGTTGCGGTGCAAACGACCTGACGCGATCGACGTTGTAACGAAAGGCAGCATAAAGGGGTTCTTGCCATGAGCAGCGATCCAGGCAATGGTGCCGGGGATTCCGGCGACGACGATCTGGAAGAGCGCAAGACACGGTTGGTCCCGCGCCCGGACATTGTGGATCGTGCGGCGGCCGGTAAGGAAGCTGCGAGGGTAGAACCCGCCAAGGAAGATGCTCCAGCTGCCCCCGCGGGCACAATCATCGGCCGCACGCGTCTCATGGGCGGTCACGAGCAGTCACCAGAAGGAGGCGGCGTGCAAGGCCCCACGCCGACCATGAAGATGGGACAACAACCCAAGACACAGTACATCCACGGTGCGGGTATCGAGAGCGACCCCGTCGCAGGCTGGGTGGTGGTGGTGAAGGGGCCCGGCCGGGGCAACTTCTCCCCGATTTTCGTCGGCATGAATTCGCTCGGCCGCGATGCCAGCCAGCGTGTCAGCCTGAGCTTCGGCGACGATTCCATCTCGCGCGAGGAGCACGCCTTCATCACCTACGACGAGGAGCAGCGCTGCTTCTATCTGCAGCACGGCGGCAAGTCGAACCTCGTGCGCCTGGGAGCGCAGCCGGTTCTCAGTCCCACCGAGCTCAAGCCGAACGATCTCATCCGCATCGGCCGCACGACGTTGCTCTTCGTGCCGTGCTGCGGCCCCGATTTTTCGTGGACTGACGAGGTCCAGGAAGCATGACGCTTCTGTTGGCGAGTGCCGCCCGCGCCACCGTGGGTGGGCGCTCGGGGCAGGAGGATGCATTCCGGCTATGGCCGGCCGAGGGAGCCGTTCCTCCGAAATCGGAGAGCGGCGGCCTGCTGGCGGTCCTGGCAGACGGCATGGGTGGCCATACCGGCGGGGCCATTGCCGGCCAGACGGCCTGCAAGACTTTTACTGAGGCCTTCTCCGCCACCTCGGCGCCTCTCGAAGCCCGCCTGAAATCCGCGCTCAACGCGAGCAACGAGGCGCTGGCGAAAGGTGTCGAGCAGAACGCTGCCCTGAAGGGCATGGGTTGCACGATCGTGGCCGCGTGGATGGACGATCTGGGCATCCGCTGGACGAGCGTGGGCGACTCGCTCCTGCTGCTCTACCGCCTCCCCGATGTCATCCGCCTCAATGCCGATCATTCGCTGGGCTCGTTCCTGGACGAGCAGGCCCGCCAGAACAAGATCTCGCGCTCCGAGGCCAGGCGAAACCGCAACCGCAATGCCCTGCGCTCCGCGCTCACGGGTTCCAAGATCGATCTGATAGACCTGCGCAGCGAGCCCCTGGAGTTGCGCCCCGGCGATTGGGTCGTGCTCGCCAGCGACGGGCTCGGCTCGCTCTCCGGCGACGAGATCGCCGACGTCATCTACCGTTTTCGCCAGTCCACGCCCGAAGAGATGGCGGATGGGCTGATTGCTGCCGTCACGCAGAAGGGCGCCGTCGACCAGGACAACGCCACCGTCGTGGTCGTGCGCATCGATGGCGCGCCGGAAGCATCCGACGATGTCGCCACACGCGTGCTGGCGCGGCCGTCGAAGGGCGAGGAAGTGGACTTGCGCACCCGTCGCATCGGCGTCAGCCGGCGCGGACCTGGAGGTCGCCGCAGCAGCGCCGGGGCGAAGACACGCGCCGCCGCCGTGTGGCTGGCTGCGGCGGTTGCGCTCGCCTTCTGCGCCGTTGTGCTCATGCTCGCCGTGCCGTCGCTCCGGCCGACCATGCCCTCCAATCCGGAGGCTCCTGTGCCGACCACGGCACCGGCCAACGCGGCGGTCGATCGGCCCACCGGTCCGATCGCTCCGGCCAAGCCATCCACCAAGACGCCGGGCGTCGAGCCGGCTCCCCAGATCACGCCTCCGTCAACCTCGCCGGGCAGGCCCGCTGGCGAGAGTGAGGAGGGCTCGGCGCCGCGCGCGTCTCAGTCCAAGTCCGCGGCCACGCCGCCGGCGACTTCTCCCCCGACGTCGTCCAGCAGCGAGTCCGAGGAAGGCGCGACGCCGCGCTCGGCCCCATCCAAGCCTGCGGCTTCCCAGCCCGCACCTCCGGCCGCCTCCTCGCCCACGCCGCCGACGGAAGAGGAGGCGACCGCGCCGAAGCCGGCCAAGCCGCGCACCGGCACAGCCAAGCTACCTGGTTCCTCTGCCGCGACACCGACCCGCAAGTCGGGGATAACCGGGGAGGGCAGCCCGCCGCGACAATCCAAGGAGGTGGAGCGGAGCCGGCCGAAATCGAGCCCGGGCATCTTCGGGGAAGAGCAGGGCACAGAGACCCTCCCGATCATGCCGCGTTGAGGGAAGGTCCGGTGCAGAGACGGCCGGACACCGACGCGATGATTCCGCCCGCCGCATCTGTAACTGTCCGGGCGGTCGTTCTCTCTGGGGACGTTTCGAGAGCAATCAGGAACGGGTCCATGAGCTGGCGCGCAGGCGGCGCGATTGCCGCCCTTGTCGCGGCGGTCGCCTGCCTCGTGGTCCACGGCGCGCCACGGGCGCAGGCCTTCGTCTCGCCGCAGCGGCCAGTCATGCCAGCCGACGCTGCCGTGCTGCTCAGGGCCGCGGACTCCGGCGTCGATATCGTGCGCATGCCGCCGCGTCCCCCGACCAGCGGGCAACCCCCCTCGACCCCGGCCGCGCAGCAGCCGCCCTCCGTCCCGCCGCCGGTTGCCCCTCCGCCAAGCCAGGCACCCCGGCCGCCTCAGCCGCCGGGACGCATCGTCAAGCTGACGACGAAGATCGGCAGCCAGTCGACCGATACGCAAAAGGGATGGCTCGGCGTGCGCATGGATACGCTGGAGCTGCCCCTGGCGCTGGCGCTCGGTCTCCCCAACGCCAACGGCGCGCTGATCCTCGAGGCGGCGGCCAACAGCCCGGCCGGGCAGGGGGGGCTACGCTTCGGCGATATCGTCGTTGCTCTCAACGGCCGCGCCGTCACGCATATGAACGAGCTGCGCCAGCGGGTGGAGTCGATGGTGCCGGGCACGAACGCGGAGCTGGAAGTGTGGCGCGTCACCACCGACGGCGGCGATTTCCTGCAGACGCTGCGGCGGCTGGCGGATGGCGGAAATGCCCACGTCATGTTTCGTCTGGGGCGGATGTACGCAACCGGCATCGGCGTGGCGCGCGACGACGCGGAGGCCGTGGCCTGGTACCGCAAGAGCGCGTCCGCCGGCAACTCGAGTGCAAAGACGTCCCTTGCGGTGATGGTGATTGAAGGCCGCGGTGTCGCCAAGGACCAGCAAGAGGGTCTGCGCTTGCTGAGGGAGGCCGCGGACAAGGACAACAACGAGGCGATGTACCGCCTCGGCGTCATTCTCATCGACGGCAAGATCGCCGCCAAGGATGCGGCCGAGGCGATGCGCCTGTTCACGAAGGGAGCCGAGGCCGGCTACGTGCCGGCGATGCTGGATCTGGCCTTGCTGTACAACACCGGGGACGGCGTGGCGGCCGACCCGGTCAAGGCGGCGGCGTGGTACAAGCGGGCCGCCGATCTCGGCAGCTCCGCGGGCATGGTCAACCTCGGTTTCATGCACCAGCAGGGCAGGGGCGTGGAGCGCAACGACATCACCGCGGTGGCCCTCTACAAAAAGGCTGCCGCCGAGGGCAACCCGTCCGGGATCCACAATCTCGCGGCCATGCTCGACAGCGGCCGAGGCGTTGCGAACAAGGACCCGGAGCAAGCCGCCGATCTCATCCTGCAAGCGCTCGAGATGCGCAACGAGTTCACCTATCGGCAGATGACGCAGAATTCCCGCGCCTGGAGCCCGGAGTTCCGGCGGACGCTGCAGAAGAAGCTGCAGGACGCGGGCTTCTTCTCGGGCAAGATCGATGGCGAATTGCGCGATACCACCATCGCCGCCATCAACGCCTACATCAATCGCAAGCGCTGAGCGTCGTCACGCCGCCGCTCGCCGCGACGTGCATTCAGCGCGCACGGCGCCGTGCCCGGCATCACGCTACCACACGATAGCTCGGACGGCGGTTTCGGCGCGCCCTTTGACATCAGTTGAGCACAAGTGGGAGGGCGAAACCCTGATTGCCATCAGCCACTTGGGTGGTTTACGCTGAGCCCTCGTCGAGTAAAAAGGAGCGCAAAAAATGGCCGTACAGATTGTTATGGATCGCACGGGCGACACGCGGCACGAGTTCGACGTTGCCGACCCGGAGGGCGTGGCGCGGGCGGAGGAGCGTTTCCGGCAACTGACGGGTAAAGGCTTCCGGGCCGTCGCGCTGAGCGGCGACGGTAGCCCCGGCAAGCTCGTCGGCAAGTTCGATCCGCACGTCGAGCAGACCTTGTTCATCCCGCAGCTGCAAGGCGGTTGATGGAGCGGGTTCGCAACCTCCTGAGGGTCCTGCTCGGTCGGGCCCTCAGCCAGCATGGGCAAGAGGCGCCGGCGCTCAGCAATATCCTCATCGAAAGAGCGTCCGGACGCTTCGAGCCCCGGCTCGGCGCCTATTTCGCCAACGGTTACTGCACCTGGGCGCCCGTGCGGCCCGCCGACTGCTACGCGGTCTGCGAGCGGTATGCGGCGTGGGATTTGACCAGCCTCCGCCGCGCCCTGCTTTGCGAGGCGCAGGAGATTTACGCGCGCATGTGCGCGGAGCACCTGGCCGAGGTCGGCCGCACGCGCGAGCGCCGGGGCATGGCGGCAGCCCTGCTCGATCGGCTCCGGCGCCGGACCAGGAGCCCCGCGCGGGATCCGGTTGGCGAGCCCGAGCCGGCGCGCGAGGAGGCGGACGCGACCCATCTTCGCGGCGAGACGCAGCACCGGCTGCGCCACTGGTGGGCCCAGCAGAGTGACGACTGCGCGCGCTACGCCTTGTTCGGCACCGGTTTCAGTGCCGACATCGGCAGCAAGCGAGCGCAGGAGCGCGGCATCCGGCTACTGATGGAGAACCTCAGCGCTGCCCAGCGCAAGCAGTACGAGAAATACGGATATTTCGACGTCACCGGCGGCAAGACCGGCAAGCGCTACCGCATTCGCCACGGCCGGCAGATGAACATCGAGCAGATCGACCGCAATGGCAGGCGCGTGTGCGGCTGGTGCTTCTTCCCGCAAGGCAGCCTGGTGGCCGGCGACATCATGCTGGCGCAGAAGGCGGCTATCGAGCTGTTCGAGTCCGACGCGCTGCGCATCGCCAACCGGTTCTGATCCGAGCCTGCGCTCGACGAGACGGCTTTTCGGTGCCCGCTCCGATCGTTCTCCACGCAAAAGCATCGGCGGCCGGCGCGATGGTTCGGGTCCACTGACCAATACATTGAATTAGCCAGACATACGCGTGGCGCTGCCATGGCGCCGGCAGGATGGCCGCGATGTGCGCCGCCTGGGGGAAACCTGTGCTAGCCTGCGCGCTGGATGGGGCACCGCGTTGCTGCCGCAAAATCCGCCTCTATGTTCGTTGCGCATGAGAGCGGCTGTCATGCTCAATCTATTGGGAATTAGCCTATGAGCTACGGATCGTTCATTCGTGAGCCGGACTCTCGAGAGCGCGCTCTGTCCAGCTGGTATTCGTCGGTATCCTCGGGCCGCGCGGAATTGATGCGGCGGCGGCTCTCGCGCCTTTCCCGTCGCATGTATCTACCGCAGAGATGGCGAGCCAAGCCGTCCAACGAATTCGAGGCCTGGGAAAATCCAGCCATTCCGGCGGGGTATACATACCTCACGCAATTCCTGGCCCACGACTGCGTCAATACCAGTGTTCCAACTTCCGTGTTGGCCGATCACGGGATCGTCCGAAATGGCCGTTCCGTCGCATTCGAGCTCGAGACCCTTTACGGCAGCGGCTTCGATGGCTGCGCCCACGCCATCGCCGCAGACGAGCGAGACGAGTTTGCGCCGAGCAAGCTCGAGCTCGGCACGATCAGGATGGCCGAGGCTGGCAAGGGCGAATGTCCTTTTCGCGATATCGCACGGTCCAAGGAGGTCGACAGGAATGGTATCGACGGCGGCCTGCGCGGCGTGCGCATTGCCGATGACAGAAACGACAACAATGCGCTCGTTTCCCAGATAACGGTGCTTTTTACGCTGTTTCACAACTGCGTGGTCGACATGCTGGGTCCACGCTCCTGCCCTCAAAACGGATCCGGGCGAACTCAGGCCTTCTATGCACGCCTCTTCCTCGATGCGCGCTCGATATGCGTCGATGCGTACCGCTCCGTGATCGCGAAGGATTTGATGCCGCGACTTCTCCACCCGGCCGTCTACGCCCGCTACGTCTCGGACGATGCGCCCTTCATCGATGCCGGCGCGGGCGGAGATGTCACGCGCGAGTTCGTGCATACCCTGCGCTTTGGGCACGCGATGGTCCGCCCGCACTATCGAGTGAACGACCTTTACGAGCGGCGGGAAGAACTGATCGACGTCCTGCTGACGACGTCGCGAGGACGGCCATGGCGGTTGCCGCTGGATGAAACGTGGGCGGTCACATGGTCGAAATTCTTCGCGTTGTCGGAGGCGCGGCCGAACGCGAGCCGGCGCATTGGGCCTTCGTTCTCGACCGATCTGATGTCGGGTCAGGTGTTCGAAAGCATCGACGATACGGGTTGCGTGGGTCTGGCCTATCGCGATCTGGTCAGCGGGGCGGGCCT
>VBAB01000371.1:0-2267 GCA_005888525.1 Alphaproteobacteria bacterium | reverse complement strand
CAGCTCGATGCACGCGTGCCGGAGCTGGTGCGCCTGTCGCCGCTGCTGTCATCGCGGCCGTATCGCGAGGCCGTCATCGCCGAGTGGCTGGCCGAGGGGGCCAGTGCCGCGGGTTTCGATGCCGAGGACATCAGGGAGATTGCCGCCGATCCGCCGCTCCTGCTCTTCGTCCTCATCGAGGCGGCGCATGAGATGGCGGGCGAGCGGCTCGGCATTCTCGGTTCGACCCTGATTGCGGAAACCGTGTTCAAAGGCCTGCGCGCGAAATTGCCAGGCCGCGCAGCCGGCACAAGCGGCCAAGCCTGCAATTCCGAGATCAGCAGCATGTCGGACATCATTCGCTTCGTGCATGAGCGCGCCGGCATCGACGAATCCGCCATTGCGTTCCTCTGAGCGGTGCGAGCAAGCGTGGAGCCCGCGGCCCGCCCTTCGACCCTCGGAACAAGTCCGAGGGCATGCAGGCTCTGGGCGAGGGCGTGGTTGCGTTGGCCCTCAGATGTCCCCGCTAGTTGGTAGTTTCCCTTGCCGGTATGAGCGGTGCGAGCAAGGGTTTGTCGCGCGGTGCCTCGCGATGGCAACTTGCATGCTGCCGGCCGTGGCGCGACGATAGGTCGTGCTTGCGGGGCCGTCCGCGGGAGGCGAGAGCAGCCGATGATCACGGTATTCGGCTCGATCAATGTCGATTTGACGTTTCGTCTGCCGCATCTGCCCGCGGTGGGCGAGACCGTGCTGACCCCGGCGGTTACGCAGGCCGTCGGCGGCAAGGGCGCGAACCAGGCGATCGCGGCGGCGCGCGACGGTGCTGCCACGCGCTTCATAGGCTGCGTCGGTGCCGACGATTTCGGTGCCACGGCGCGCTCGGCCCTGGCAGATCTGGGGATCGACGTCGGCGGCCTGAAGACCGTCCCCGGCGCGACCGGGCTTGCGGCGGTGTGGGTCGACGGCCAGGGGCGCAACCAGATCGCCGTTGCGTCGGGCGCCAATGCGGCGCTCGAGGCGGGAGCGCTGGCCGGTCGGGCGATAACCCCTGACACGATCGTGGTCTTGCAGATGGAGACGCCCGCCGCCCAGGTCGAAGCCGTCATCGGCCAAGCCGCCCGCATTGGCGCCAAGGTCGTTCTCAACCTGGCGCCGGCGCTCCCTCTTCCGCCCGCAGCGCTGCGGCAGGTCCATATCCTCGTCCTCAACGAGCACGAGGCGGCAGCCTTGTGCGGCGTCCTCGGGCTGCCGCATGCGGCTCCGGCCGATCAGGTCGCCGCCTTGGCGCGCGACCTCGGCAACACGGTCATCATCACGCTGGGTGCCGAGGGCGCCATCGGTGCCCAGGGCGACGCCCGGTGGCGCGTAGAGGCGTTGCCGGTGACTGCCATCGACACCACAGGTGCCGGCGACTGCTTCGTCGGCGTGCTGGCCTCGGCGCTGACACGGGGAGCGACGCTGCCGCAGGCCATGCGACGCGCGGCGGTCGCGGGTAGCCTCGCCTGCACCGTTGTCGGGGCCATGCCGAGCTTCCCGACGCGTGCTGCGATCGATGCGGCCCTGAAGCGGTAGGGCAAGGATTGGTCTGGGGACAACGGTCGTGAGCAAGCGCAAGATCCTCATCGACTGCGATCCGGGCCACGACGATGCGGTCGCCATCCTGTATGCGGCGCGGCACCTCGATCTCGTCGGCATCTCGACGGTGCATGGCAACAACACGGTGGAGAACACCACGCGCAATGCGCTGGCCATTCTCGAGCTGGCCGGCCTCGACGTGCCGCTGGCGATGGGCTGCGCCGAGCCGCTGGCTCAACGCCGGGTGGCTGCCGCGGCGGTGCACGGCAAGGGCGGCCTCGACGGCGCCGACCTGGCGGAGCCGAAGCGGCGACCGGTCGACATGCACGCGGTCGACTTCATCATCGACATGGGCCGCCGCCACAGGGGAGAGCTGGTCCTGGCGACGATCGGCCCCGAGACCAATGTCGCCATGGCGCTGAGGCGCGAGCCGCGCCTAAAGGACTGGTTGCAGGAGATCACCGTGATGGGCGGGTCGACCGGGCCCGGCAACGTCACGCCAGCTGCCGAGTTCAACATCTATTGCGACCCGGAAGCCGCGTGGGCCGTGTTCAACAGCGGCATCCCCATCCGCATGGTCGGCCTCAACGTGACGCGGCGCACGGGTTTCGACCAAGCCGATATCGATCGCATGAAGGCATCGGGGCGCAAGGTGGCCTGCGTGGTTGCAGATCTCATGGCGTTCTATCTCGCCCGCCAGCGTGAGCGGCACG
>VBAB01000274.1 GCA_005888525.1 Alphaproteobacteria bacterium | reverse complement strand
TGCCAAGGCTGGAGGCACGTAGCGAAGCGTAGTGCCGGAAGGCTTGGCACTGGCACGTGCTTTTGGTGGGTCAGGATTGGACGCCGATCGACAGGGATGACGCGTCCATGTACGCGTCGTGCCACTGAGCCGCTCACGTTGGGCGGCTCTCTTTTGACCAACTGTCTACGACTGCTCAACGTCGGAAAAGCCAGTCTCGCGGCCGCACTGCAAAATCACTGCAAAATTTCTTCCCTTCGCCAATTCCGCCAGCTCCTCTATGTCATCTAAACTATGAGCGACCCGAGACATAGGTGACAGATCGTACCGGACACATGGGTAACACTTTCCGCTTTTTGGCGGGAGGTGGAGATGCCCTGGAAGGAGTGTTCGGTGATGGAAGAACGTCTGCGCTTCGTGGCCCGCCTGCTCGAGGGCGAAGCCATGTCCGATCTCGCCCGCGAGTTCGGCATCGCCCGCAAGACCGGCTACAAGATCTTCAATCGCTACAAGGAGCACGGCCTCGACGCCCTCTGCGATCGCTCCAGACGGCCCTGGCGCTATGCCAACCAGCTGCCGGCCCAGGTCGAGAGCCTCATCGTCAGGGCCAAGAAGGAGCGCCCCCACTGGGGCGCGCGCAAGATTCGCGAGCTGCTCGTCAAGCGCCTCGCCGGCGATGTGCGCATACCCGCCCAAAGCACTGTTCATGCCGTGCTCGATCGCCATGGCCTTGTGAAGCGCGCCAAAACGCGGCGTAACAAGGCCATGGGCACAACACTGGCTGACGTCTCGCACCCCAACGCACTGTGGTGCGCCGACTTCAAGGGCGAGTTCCGCCTCGGCAATCGAGAATACTGTTACCCCCTGACCGTCACCGACCAGGCCTCCCGCTTCATCCTCATGTGCGAAGCCCTCCAGTCGACCCGCGAGGATACGGCCCTCACCGCATTCCAGCGCCTGTTCGAGGAGCGCGGCCTGCCCGACGCGATCCGCACCGACAACGGCCTGCCCTTCGCGTCCCCCAACGGCCTCTACAATCTCTCGAAGCTATCCGTCTGGTGGCTCAGGCTCGGCATCGCGATTGAGCGCATCAAGCCCGGAAAGCCCACACAGAACGGACGCCACGAGCGCATGCATCTCACCTTGAAGATGGAAACCACACGACCGCCGGGCATCAACAGCCTGCAGCAGCAGGCCCGCTTCGACGACTTCGTCCGAGAGTTCAACCACGACAGGCCCCACGAGGCCCTCGCCATGAAGACCCCCGCCGACATCCATCGCCCCGCCACACGCAGCTACCGAGGCCTGCCCGACATCGACTATCCCATGCACGACCGCGACGTCCTCGTCACAGCCTGCGGCCGCATCTGCATGCACAAAAAGAAGATCAACATCTCGACCGTCATGGCCGGCCAAAGGCTCGGCCTCAAGGAGGTCGACGACGGAATCTGGGTCGTAACCTTCATGGCCTACGACCTCGGATATATCGACTTGGAGCAGAAAACACTGCAACCTATCGACAACCCGTTCGGTACCCGCGTGTCACCCATGTCTTAGGTACAATCCGTTACCCATGTCTCCGGGTCGGACATTGACTTCATTGGCGACCCCGGCAGGACTTGAACCTGCGACCCCCTGATTAGGAATCAGGTGTTAGATTGGCACTTGCATTGCGGTCGAATCGTGCCCCCCGATTTGGACCTACTGGTGCCGTGCCAATGTGTTTTGTACGGTTCTGGTAGCACTGATGATCGAAATCAGATAGCGACTTCAATGACATAAGTGTTCGCAGTTTCATCCTGTCCGGCGCGCCAATAAAATCAAGCACTTACATCTTTCCCGAGGTCAGCGCTTTTTTGCAACCGCCTCCCGAACCGTTTTGCAAACTGCATTCAATCTCTCTCTAATTTAACCCGTGATATTGATCACAATCAATCGCGCACCCCGACGCTTCCGACTATGTGGTGGGCACCACGTTGTTCCTCGACGGCGGCATGACGCATTATCCCGGGTTCGGCACCAACGGTTGAACCGGTCAGGCCTGCTCGATTGGTTCTCGTGTGCTCCCCGAACGCTGTTCGGCCGGCTTCTCGGCGCGCGCAAGATTGTGCGCGGTGTTGATCAGCGCGACGTGCGAGAACGCTTGGGGAAAATTGCCGACCAACCTTCCCGTTGGAGTGTCGTATTCTTCGGCGAGCAGGCCCACATCGTTGCGCAGCGACAGCAAGTTCTCGAACAACTCACGTGCTTCTCGATGTCGGCCGAGCAGGACAAGGTTGTCGGCGTACCAAAAGCTGCAGGCGAGGAACGCTCCCTCGCGGCCCTTGAGGCCATCGCGTGTGCGCCGCGTGTCGTAGCGAAGAACCAAGCCATCGCGCATGAGATGGCGTCCGATCGCGTCGACGGTGGAGCTTACGCGCTCGTCGGAAGGGGGCAGGAACCCAACCAGCGGGATCAGCAGGGTGCTGGCGTCGAGCTGGGTCGAGCCAAAGCACTGCACGAAGGCCCTGCGCGTGACGCTGTAGCCCTTGCGACAAACCTCGTCGTGGATGTGGTCACGTAAGCTGCGCCAGCGCTCGACCGGACCTTCAAAGCCGAACTGCTCTACGCTCTTGACGGCCCGGTCGAAGGCCACCCACGCCATGACCTTGGAATGGGTGAAGTGACGCCGCGGGCCGCGCACCTCCCACAGTCCTTCATCGGGCTCCTGCCAGATGCTCTCAAGATGCTCGATGAGTTTGCACTGCAGGTCCCACGCCGATTGTTCGGGTGAGCTGAGACCCTTGGCGGTCGACTGGTAGAATACGTCCATGACCTCGCCGAAGATGTCGAGCTGGAGCTGCTTGGCAGCGGCGTTACCGATGCGCACCGGCCTGGAGTCTTCATAGCCTGGGAGCCACGGTACCTCCCATTCATCGAGCCTTCGCTCGCCGGCGAGCCCGTACATGATCTGCACCTGGGCCGGGTCGCCAGCCACGGCCCGTCGCAACCACAGGCGCCAATCCTCGGCCTCGCGGTGGAACCCCGAATTCATGAGAGAGAGCAGCGTGAACGTCGCGTCCCGTAGCCAGCAGAAGCGATAGTCCCAGTTACGCCTGCCGGCGAGCCTTTCCGGTAGCGAGGTGGTCGCCGCGGCGACGATGCCGCCGGTGGGCCGATAGGTCAGCGCCTTCAGGGTGATCAACGAGCGAAGGACCGCCCCCGAATACCTTCCCGTCTCCTTGGCAGGGCTCGCCCAGTCGAGCCAGGCCTCTACTGTTTCTTTGAGTGCATTGGTTGCGTTAATAGCTTTGGGTGCATCCGCAAAGGAACGCGCATAGCCAAGCACGAAGGAGATTGTGTCGCCAGCTGCAACCGTGAACTCGGCGTGATGCTGGAATTGATCGGGCCTCATGGGCACATCAGAGCGCAGCACCACCATGTCAGGCCCGGCAACGGCCTGCAGGGAATGGTCGCCCTCTCGCGTCACCCACGGGATGATGGAGCCGTAGTCGAACCGGATCGCAATGTCAGTGCGCATTGCAACACTACCCGAGCGACCGCGAACCATGCGAATGAGGTGGCTCGTTCCTTCGCGCCTCAACGGCATGAAATCGATGAGGGTTGCGGCGCCATCCTCAGTCTCGATGTCGGTCTCGAGGATGAGCGTATTCTCGCGATAGCGACGGGAGACATGCGCGCCTAGACTCGTTGCGGCGACCTTCCAGTAACCGTTGTCCGCTCCGCCGAGCAGCGCGGCGAACACCGCCCCGGAATCGAAACGCGGCCAGCATAACCAATCAATGGAGCCGTTACGGCCGACAAGCGCGGCGGTCTCGCAATCGCCGATGACGGCATAGTCTTCGATGCGAAGAGCCATGAGACGTTGTGGGCTACAGCGGGTCCCTGTGCAACGGTAAGCGTAGGCTTGGCGTTCCCTGCCGCCACCTCGCAACAAAGGACGTGCTCACGCGTTCCCGTGCACCAACCTCAGCGGACGCGGGCCATGAGCGACAATTCTCAATACACCTTCGGCGTGATTGGTCTCGGCAAGATGGGCGGTGGCATCGCCCGTCACGCCTTGAGCAAGGGGTTGCGCGTGCAGGGCCTGGATAAGACGCCAGCTTCAGATGATCTGCGGCAGGCCGGTCTGGTGCAACACAGGAGCGTCACGACGCTCGCCCAGGCCCTGCGGCCCCCGCGCATCGTGTTCCTCTACCTCCCTGCCGGTACCTTGATCGACGACATGCTCGGCCAGCTGTCAGGCGTTCTCGAGAAGGGCGACATCGTCGCCGACGGCGGGAATTCTTATTGGGGAGACTCCATCCGGCGCCACGCACGAGTACAGACCACCGGTCTGCGCTTCGTCGATGTGGGGACATCCGGCGGCCCTGGCGGTGCTCTCAACGGCGCCTGCTTCATGGTGGGCGGCGACCGGGAGCCTGTTGCCGTCGTTGAGCCTATCCTCAAGCTGTTGGCCGTTCCCGGCGGCTATATCCACGCTGGCGGTCCCGGCACCGGGCACTTCGTCAAACTCGTTCACAACGGCATTGAGTTCGGCATGCTGCAGGCGATCGGCGAAGGCGTGGATCTCCTCGAGCGATACCGGGAAACGCTGCCGACGGCCGAAATCCTCAAGTGCTGGCGGCATGGTTCTGTCATT
>VBAB01000999.1 GCA_005888525.1 Alphaproteobacteria bacterium | reverse complement strand
ACTACGCGCCTTCACATTGCCAACCTGTGTGGCGTGCGTGCGCTGCGTTGCTTGGTTGTCGCTGTTCTCCTCACCGTGGCGGTCGGGGCTGATCGAGCTTCCGCGACATCCGTCAGTCCCATCCAGCTCGAGATGACGTCTGCCGGTTCGGCGAGCCGAGCGCAAGTGAAGGTGACCAGCTCGAGCCAGGCTCCACTTGCTCTCGAAGCCTCCATAAAGCGCATGGAGCTCGACGAGGACGGCCGGCAGAGCCTGTCGCAGGCTGGCGCGGAATTCTTGATATTCCCGCCGCAGGCGATGGTGCCGCCCGGCGTTACCCAGGTGTTTCGGGTGGAATGGGTGGGCGCGCCTGATTTGGCAGAAAGCCAGAGCTTCCTGCTGTCGCTGTCGCAGATTCCCCTGAAGGACGCCAAGAGCCAATCGACCGTGCAGGTCATCATGAGCTTCGGGGTGCTGGTCAACGTGGCACCGTTCAAGGGCACCCCTCAAATAAAGCTGGTCGGCACTGCAGTCGCAGTGGAGAAGACGGGCAAGCGACAGCCGACGATCACGGTCGAAAACCCGAGCCGCGTCCACGCGCTGCTCAAAGACGCGACAATACGCCTGTCGAACGGAAGCTGGTCGCAAACGCTGTCGCCGGCCGACTTCAGCCAGATGGTAGGGGCCGGTCTGGTGCAGCCCGGAAAGCGCCGGCGATTCACCCTTCCAATCGAGCTGCCCGCATCGGTGAAGGCCGTGCAAGCCGACATTGATTACCGCCCAAAATCGCCGTGAAGCACTCTAGTCGCGCAACGGGAGGGTCTGACTGGATACGTTAGGTCGACACCCGAGCGCGTTGCTGGCCTCGGGCAAGCTCGAGAAAACGGCAAGCCTCTTGCGAAAGGCGGGGCGTGCGCTGCATCGGCCCGCGTGCGTTTTGCTGATCGCGTCGGGCACCGCGCGTCTTGCGCGGGCTGCCGCACCCTTACAGGAAGACGCCCGATCAGAGGGGCAACGGCCTCGAGACACGGCGAGCAGCAGGCTATTGATCGTGCACAATGCGGTGCTCGGCGAGATCACCGTCACCTTCGGACCCAAGGGTGAACCCTCAGTCCCCAAGGCGGCACTGATCGATATGTTGTTGCCGCTGCTCGACGCAGATCCCGACCTGCTGTCTCGCATGCAGTCGATCCGCGACTGGAACGGAAACGTCTCTCTCGACGCAGTCGAGAAGACCGGATTCGTCGTGGAGCTCGACCGTTCACATCTTCGTCTTTCGCGCGCCACGATCGTCATGTCGACGCCGCCGAAATCGCCGGTCCCTCCCGGAGTCCCTCAATCTACGCGGATGTCGCTGCTCGATTTGA
>VBAB01000273.1 GCA_005888525.1 Alphaproteobacteria bacterium | reverse complement strand
TGGTCGTGAGCGAAGGGTCGTCTCGCAGACGCCGCAGCTGGTCGGGATGGCGATGCAGCGCCAGCAGGCCGTTGCCGATCAGGTTGACCGTCGTCTCGTGCCCGGCGCCGAACAGCAGGATGATGTTGGCGGTCAGCTCGTCGTTGGAGAGCCGGCTGCCCTCCTCCTCGGCCCGCACCAGCTGCGTGGTGAGGTCGTCGCCGGGCTGGCGCCGGCGCAGCTCGAACAATGCGCGGAAGTACTCCGCGCTCGCCAGATGACCGGCGTTGGCCTGGTCGATCTCGGCGCGCGTTAGCGGCACGGGATCGAGCAGACGACCGCCGCCGCGCGCACCCAGGAAGAACATCTCGTGGTCTTCCTGCGGAATGCCCAGCATCTCGCAGATGACCGTCACCGGCAGCCGGTAGGCGAAGTCGGCGATCAGGTCCATGCGGCCCTGCGGCGCCACGCGATCGAGCGTCGCATCGACGATCTCCTGGATGCGCGGCCGCATGTCCTCCACCCGCCGCGCCGTGAAGGCCTTCACCACCAGGCCGCGCAGGCGGGTGTGATCGGGCGGGTCCTGCTGCAGCATCCAGTGGCGCATGCTGCGATACACCGGCTCGTCGAGGATTTCCTTGCCCTGGCGCCGCG
This sequence comes from Alphaproteobacteria bacterium, assembly GCA_005888525.1. Lineage (GTDB taxonomy): Bacteria > Pseudomonadota > Alphaproteobacteria > Rhizobiales > Hyphomicrobiaceae > AWTP1-13. The sequence continues at coordinate 3,436 of VBAB01000273.1, read as the reverse complement.
TCATGCGGCCGACGAAGTCCTTGCCGAACCGCTTGTCGCGCAGAATGGAGCTGACATCGTCATGGCGGCTGGCCACGAAGAAGCCGAGCGGCGAGCGGTGCATGGGATCGGCCGTGCGCAGGCGATGGTAGTGCGGGTAGGGGTCGCGGATAAACTCCGGCGACAGCGGATTGAAAACCGGCTCCGTCTGAGGGGCGTGCAGCGGCTGGCCCACGGCGCATCTCCCGGTTGGCGGCAAGATCGCCGGCGACATTACACCACCGCGGCGGCCCGGACCACCGCGGGACCGATGCTGGAGCACTGAGCAGGCAAAGACAGCTTCGTCTGCAGCTCAGCGCCAATACTTTGGCTCGGCGGTATCACTCGGCGGCCGCGGCGAGCCGCACCACCTGCTTGCCGATATTGCCGCCCGACAGCATGTTGACGAGCGCGGCTGGAGCCGCCTCGAGACCCTCGGCGACCGTCTCGCGGAATTTGAGGCGGCCGGCGCGGAACCAATCCATCAGCTCGTCGAGCGCCTCGTCGCGCCGCGCCAAGTGGCTGCCGATGCGGAAGCCCTGCAGCATGACACACTTGTCGAGGAAGACGCCGACGTTGCGCAGGCCCTGGCGATCTTGTGGGCGTTCGCTGCGGTTGTACTGCGAGATCTGCCCACAGATCGGCACGCGCGCGTTCATGTTGAGGCGCGGCAGCACGGCATCGAGGATGTCGCCGCCGACGTTGTCGAAATAGATGTCGACACCTTGCGGTGTGGCCCTGGCGAGCGCGGCGTCGATGGGGCCCGCCTTGTAGTCGATGCAGTCATCGAAGCCGAGGTCGGCGACGACGTGGCGGCACTTCTCCGTCCCACCGGCGATGCCGATGGCGCGGCAGCCTTTGATCCTCGCGATCTGGCCGACGGCACTGCCGACGGCACCAGCCGCCGCCGACACGACAACCGTCTCGCCAGCTTTGATTCTCGCAATATCCACGAGCCCGACCATGGCCGTCGCCCCCGACTGGCCGATAAGGCCGAGGCCGAGCGAGAGCGGTTGCAGGTCGGCCGGCAGCTTGCGCAACCCCCGACCGTCGAGCACGGCATGCTCGCGCCAGCCGAACTCGCTCTGCACGGGGTCGCCGACCCTAAAATCCCGATGGCGGCTCTCGATCACCACGCCGACGCCACGCCCGATCATGACGTCGCCGGGCTTCAGGGGATTGGCGTATTGACCATGCCCGCCGCCCATCTGCCGGCGCATATAGGGATCGATCGACAGGAAATGCGTGCGCGCCAGAACCTGGCCGTCGGCCGGCACCGGCATCGGCGTCTCGACGAGCCGAAAGCAGCTCGCATCGGGCATCCCGTCGGGTGCACGCACATAGATGAATTCGCGATGTGTTGCCACGGCGGCCCGTTCTCCAATCGCCTTCAGTGCGACATCAGCTCCGGGATCGTCATGTGGTCCAGCACGTGCCGGCTGGCGCCACCGCGTCTCGGTTGATCGGTATCGATGCCGGGGTCGGCTCGCCTTCGTGGACCTCCCGCACCATCGCCGACCAATCTCCACTCGGCCCCCGTCGCCGCGAAGTGGCCCGCGCGCGGCAAGACCACGCGGGGCTAAACCGCGCCACCCGCCCCCTCACGTCTGATCCGCCGCAATCCGTGCGCGCCGCCGCGCCAGCCCCGGCAGCAGCGGGCCCACCAGCGCCGCGGCCGCCAGAATGATGCACACCGCCGAGATCGGCCGCTCGACGAAGATGGTGAAGTCGCCGTGCGACAGGATCAGCGATTTACGCAGGTTGTTCTCCAGCATCGGACCCAGCACGAAGGCCAGGACCAGCGGCGCCGGCTCATAGCCGAACTTGCGCATCAGGTAGCCGAGCACGCCGAACACCACCATCACGAACACGTCGAACACGGCGTTGCCGGACGCGAACACGCCGACGATGCAGAACATCAAAATCAGCGGGAACAGGACGCTGTAGGGCACCTTCAGCACCTGCACCCACATGCCGATCAGCGGCATGTTGAGCACCAGCAGCATGACGTTGCCGATATACATGCTGGCGACGATGCCCCAGAACAGCTCGGGCTTCTGCACCATCAGCAGCGGGCCCGGCTGCAGCCCGTGGATGATGAAGGCGCCGAGCAGCAGCGCCATCACCACGTTGGGCGGAATGCCCAGCGTCATCAGCGGGATGAAGGCGCCGCCCGCCGCCGCGTTGTTGGCGGCCTCGGGCCCGGCCACGCCCTCGATCGCGCCCTTGCCGAAGCGCTCGGGCGTACGCGACATCTTTTTCTCCATCGCATAGCTGGCGAACGAGGCGATCACGGCACCGCCCCCCGGCAGGATGCCGAGGAAGAAGCCCAGCACGGTGCCGCGCAGGATCGCCCACTTCGACGCCGCCCAGTCGGCGAGCGAGGGCCACAGGCTGCCGATGTTGGCCCGGATCAACTCGCGTTTGAGCTCCTGCTCGAGGTTGGACAGGATCTCGGCGACGCCGAACAGTCCCATCACGATCGGCACCAGCCCGACGCCGTCGAGCAGCTCGAGCCGATCGAAGGTGAGCCGCGGCTGGGCCGTGATCTGGTCCATGCCGATGAGCCCGAGCACGAGGCCGACGGCGGCCATCAGCAGCGACTTGGCCATCGAGCCCTGGCTCAGGAAGCTCAGGATCGTCAGGCCCAAGAGCATCAGGCTGAAATACTCTGGTGGCCCGAAGGCGATGGCCACACGGGCCAGCGACGGCGCCACCAGCATCAGCGCGAGGACGGCGAAGGTGCCGGCGGCGAAAGAGGCGAGCGCCGCCATGCCCAGCGCCGGTCCGGCGCGGCCTTGCTTGGCCATCTCGTGGCCGTCGATGCAGGTCACCACCGAGGCCGCCTCGCCCGGGATATTGACCAGGATCGAGGTGGTCGAGCCGCCGTACATGGAGCCGTAGTAGATGCCGGCCATCATGATGATGCCGGCCTCGGGCGTTCCCGACAGCGTCACCGGCAGCAGCAGCGACATGGCGGAGACCGGACCGATGCCCGGCAGCACCCCGACCAGGGTGCCGATGAAAACGCCGATGAAGCAGTAGAGGAGATTGATCGGCTGCAGCGCGACGGCAAACCCTTGGCCGAGGCCGGCGATGATGTCCATGGGCCGGCTCCTATCCCAGCAAGCCGGCGAGGACGCCGGCCGGCAGCTGGATCTTCAGCCATTTCGTCAGCGCCAGCCACACGCCGGCCGTGGACCCGCCCGCAACCAGGATCGCCACCCACCACCTTACGGGATCGACGAACCACATCAGCGCCAGCAGCAAAGCCACCGTGCAGACGACGAACCCGACCGGCTCGAAGGCTACGCCGTAGACCAGCAGCAGCACGACCACGGCCAGCACCTTGCCCCAGCGCGTGCCGGCCCAGAGCGAGGCCAGCGTCGGGCCGCCGACGAGGAGAGCCTGACCGATG
>VBAB01000272.1 GCA_005888525.1 Alphaproteobacteria bacterium | reverse complement strand
AACATGAGCCAGGCGGTCTTCGCGCGCCTGCTCAACGTCACCACCGGCTATGTCTCCCAACTCGAACGTGGAGTAAAACGTCCCACGGGTCCCACGCTCGCCCTCCTGCACGTCATCAAGCGCAAGGGCATCGAGGCGATCCTCTAGCAGCAGCGCCGGGGCACGAGCCATTTTTGCGTGCGCGCCATTATTTTGCCGGGAATTTGCTGACGCGTACGCAGTTGCGGGAGCCCGATGCTACAAACGGCACAGAGGGTCGGTCATGGCAACCCGCGCACGGCATTCGACCTCAAAGACAACGCACGACGCCTTCGATGCCGATGCGCACCTCGCGCATGGAGAGCTCTGGCCCGGCGAGAGGATTGGGCCGCCGCTCCGGCGCACGCGCGGCAAGGCCATGCTGCGGGGCGTCATCATCCTGATCGCGCTGGGCGGCTGCTGGGCGCTGCTCGGGGATCAGACGACCTGGCCGAGTTGGCGATCGATCGAGACGGCGGTGTCTTCCTGGATGAACCGCAGCGCGCCAGGACCGGTCGAGCCAACCGCGTTGGCTATGACCACATCTCCGCCAGCCCGTGCCGAGCCACCGACGAAGCCGGCCGCGCCCGACGCGAAGTCCTCGACCCTGCAACCACTAGCTGCGAGCGACGTTGCAGCCACTCCGGGTACAGCGGCGAGACCGGCTGCGCCGCCACCGACAGTAACCGCTCTCCCGCCTGCGGCCACGGCCTCGGACGAGCTGCCGGCCGAGCCGTTGCCACCACCCGCTGTCGACCCCACCGACCCCTACCAGGTGCGCGCAGCGGCCGTCGGCCTTCACCCTGATCTGTCGCGCGTCCTGCTGACACGACTGTCGCCAACCGATTATCGCAATGCCGGCATCGCCATCCAGACCGCCGTGGCCGAGACGCTCGACAGCGCCGTCTTCGTCTGGCCGCGTCAGCGCAAACCCGAGCTCGCACTCTTCCAGGTCCGCTTCGTGCCTGGCGCCGCCCCCAGCTGCCGCCGGTACGTCGTGTCCATAACCAAGGACGGCTGGTTGACGACGGCGCCGCCGATGGAAAAGTGCGGGCCCCAGCCCGGCCCCCCGCCGCGCCAATGAGTCAGCCGTTCGCGCCGACGAAGGGATCGATGAGCGGCGCGGCGGCGCGGAGTCCGGCAGCGGCACCAAGGTGCCGACCTTTCCCGTCCTTCAGCAAGCGCGTCAAAGCTGCCGCAAGCGCCCGAGCTTGTCACCGCCGGAACCGGCTGTTAGGTTCGGCGAGATGTCTGGTCATCGTACAAGTTAAAGCGGACGCACGTCTTGATGCCAGCAGGGCGCTGGCGGCCGGGGGACGGGAGACAGCGAGTTCCGCATCTGGAGGAAGCACACATGACGATTGGGCTGAGAGTCCTGCTAGCCGCGCTCGCCATCCTGGCGGCCTCGCCGTCGGCAGGAAGCGCGCAAACGAAGCTCAAGTGGGCGCACGTGTACGAGGTCGCTGAGCCCTATCACACGCAAGCGGTGTGGGCCGCCGACGAGATCAAGAAGCGCAGCAACGGCAAGTACCAGATCGACGTATTCCCCGCCTCCCAGCTCGGCAACGAGAACCAGATCAACGAGGCGCTCGGCCTCGGCACCGTCGACATGATCTACACCGGCGTCGCCTTCGCCGGCTCCATCCACAAGCCGATCGCCATCACCAACGCGCCGTTCGTGCTGCGCGACTTCGAGCACTGGAAGCTCTATCGCGACTCCCAGCTGTTCCGCGACATCGCCAAGGGTTACGAGGACAAGACCAAGCACAAGGTCATCACGCTCACCTACTACGGCCAGCGCATGGTGACGGCCAACAAGGAGATCAAGAAGCCCGAGGACATGAAGGGCATGAAGCTGCGCGTACCCCCGGCGCCCCTGTTCCTGATGTTCACGAAATCGGTCGGCGCCAACGCCACGCCGATCGCCTTCGCCGAGGTCTACCTCGCTCTGCAGCAGGGCACCGTGGACGGCCAGGAAAACCCGCTCCCCACCATCATGGCCAAGAAGTTCTACGAGGTGCAGAGCCACATCATGCTGACCGGACACATCACCGAGTCGCTGCTCACGATTCTCGGCAGCCATGTATGGGCAAAGCTCAACGACGACGAGAAGAAGATCTTCAACGAGGTGCTAATCCAGGCGGCGGCCAATGCGACGGACCAGATCCGCGCCTCCGAGCAGAAGCTCGCCGACGAGTTCCGCAAGCTCGGCAAGAACGTCGTCGAGGTGGATCGCGCCGCCTTCCGCGCCGCGGCGCTCCCGCTGCACAATGACGGCAGTGGCGGCTGGAGCCAGGCGGAATACGACGCGCTGCAGGCGCTGAAATAGGCCCGGCACAGCTGGTGGCGGCGTCCGCTGCCTCCAGGTCCATGCTATGAATCGATCTGACCAACGGTCCGCGCGACGGGGCCTGGATTGGCAAGGGAGGAATAATGCCCGCGAGTGCCGCTGGTCCCGAGCCGGAGCAGCATCTGATCCACGTCGAGGACGCGGAAGTCGAGATCGAGCATTATCCCGAGGATTGGTTGGCTTTCGCGCTGTTCTGGGCGCTCGGTTTCATCGTCTTCCTGCAATTCTTCACCCGCTACATCCTGAACGACAGCCTCGCCTGGACCGAGGAGATCGCCCGCTACGGCTTGATGTGCGTCACCTTCATCGGCGGCGCCATGGTGACACGCAGGGCCTCGCATATCGCCGTGGTGCTACTGCCGAACCTGTTGCCGGCCTGGACGGCGCGGGCGCTGCTGGCGCTGGTCGATCTCGTCACGCTCGGGTTCCTCGGCCTGCTCGCCTACTTCTCGGTGCTGATCGTGGAGCGCATGCAGGTGCAGCGCATGACCGTGATCGATCTGTCCATGAGCTACGTCTATGGCGCCGTGGCGTTCGGCTGCTTCCTGATGCTCGGCCGTCAGCTCCAGCGCGTGTGGCGCAACGCCCGTGACGGCTGGCGCTCGGCGCAGGAGGCGCTGACCGCGGGTCTGGTGACCGAGCCCGAGAGCGCCAAGCAATGACGCTCCTGATCTTCGTCTTCCTCGTGGTGCTGATCGCCGGCGTCCCGGTCTTCATCGCGCTTGCCGGCTCCTCGCTGATCTACACGCACTTCCTGGCCGGCATCCCCGACTTCGTCATCCTCCACCGCATGGCCGGCGGCATCGACAGCTTCCCGCTGCTGGCCGTGCCGTTCTTCATATTGGCCGGCAACCTGATGAACTCGGCCGGCATCACCAACCGCATCTACGACTTCGCGGTGGCGCTGTGCGGCTGGATGCGCGGCGGCCTGGCGCACGTCAACATCATCGGCTCGGTGATCTTCGCGGGCATGTCGGGCACGGCGATTGCCGATGCGGCAGGCTTGGGCACGATCGAGATCAAGGCCATGAAGGATCATGGCTACGGCACCGAATTCTCGGTCGGCGTGACCGCCGCCTCCGCCACGCTCGGGCCGATCATCCCGCCTTCGCTGCCGTTCGTGATCTACGGCATGATGGCCAACGTCTCGATCGGCGCGCTGTTCATGGGGGGATTCATCCCCGGCGCAGTCATGACCATCTTCATGATGCTCTACGTCACCTACTGCGCACGCAAATACAACATGGGCCGCGACCAGCTGTTCAACTGGAAGGTGCTGGGGCTGACGTTCATCGCCGCATTGCCGCCGCTGCTGACCCCCGCCATCATCATGGGCGGCATGACGTTCGGCTGGTTCACGCCCACGGAAGCGGCGATCGCCGCCTGTGCCTGGGCCATGATCCTCGGCGTTTTCCTTTATCGCTCGCTGAGCTTCAAGCAATTCTACAAGGTCACGCTCGATACCGTGGAGACGACCGCCGGCGTGCTGCTGATCGTTGGCGCGGCCTCGCTGTTTGGCTGGGTGCTGACCACGACGCGCATCACGGAGTATGCGGCCGAGGCGCTGCTATCCTACACCAGCAACCGCTACGTCATCTTGCTGCTGATCAACGTCCTGCTGCTGATCGTCGGCTGCTTCCTGGAGCCCATCGCCTCCATCTCCATCCTGGTGCCGGTGCTGATGCCTGTGATTACCAAGGTCGGCATCGACCCCGTCCACTTCGGCGTGGTGATGACGCTGAATTTGATGATCGGCCTGCTGCATCCCCCGCTCGGCATGGTGCTGTTCGTGCTGGCGCGCATCTCCAAGCTCTCCATCGAGCGCACCACCAT
>VBAB01000271.1 GCA_005888525.1 Alphaproteobacteria bacterium | reverse complement strand
CCCAGGCTGTCAATTTCGCGGCCGACCCCCACCGCCGCGGCATGTCAGAGATGACTTGCCTGGGGAAGCGTGCGTGTCCCACAATTCAAGTGTGGCGATCGGCAACAGCCGCCGCAACAGCGAGGGAAGCATGGCTCGGGTGCAGATGACGCTCCAATACGCCGCGGGGGCGTGGGCGCCGGCATGAGCACGAGCGGCGATCTCCTCATCGGGGTCGATATCGGCGGCACGTTTACCGACGTGGTCGTGCGCCGCCCCGACGGGCCGACCCGGATCATGAAGATCCCGAGCACCCGCGACGACCCCAGCCTCGCGGTGCTGCAGGCGCTCGAGCGCATGGAGACCGATTGGGGCTTGCCGCCGCAACAGATCGCCCGTTTCGTGCACGGCACCACGGTTGCGACCAACGCGGTGTTGGAGCGCAAGGGTGCCCGTGTCGGCTTGATCACCACCGAAGGTTTCCGCGATGTGCTCGAGATCGGCCGCCAGATGCGCCACCAGATGTACGATTTGGCGCTCGATCCGGAGACGCCGACGTTTCTGGCGCCCGGCCGCTTCCGCCGCGAGGTCCGCGAGCGCGTCAGCGCGACCGGCGAAGTTCTGCAACCGCTCGACGAGGCAGCTGTCGCCGCCGCCGCCGACGAGCTGGTCGCGGCCGGCGCCCGGGCGATCGCGGTCGTGTTCCTGTTCTCGTTCCTCAACGACGCGCACGAGCGCCGCGCCCGCGAGATCATCTCTGCTCGACACCCCGACGTGTTCGTCTCCATCTCCTGCGAGGTCGATCCGGCCTTTCGCGAGTATGAGCGCACCGTCGTCACGACCTTCGACGCTTATGTGAAGCCGGTCGTCGACCGTTATCTGGCCAACCTCGATGCTGGGCTTACGGCTGCCCGCGTTCCCGCGCCGCTGCAGGTCATGCAGTCGCGCGGCGGCATCTCGGGCTCGGCGACGGCGCGGCTGCGCCCGGTGCGGCTCTTTCTTTCGGGGCCGGCCGCCGGCGTGATCGGCGCGCGCATGGTCGGTGAGGCGGCCGATTGTCCCAACCTCATCACCGTCGACATCGGCGGCACGTCGTGCGACATCGCTCTGATCGAGAGCGGCACGCCGGCGCTGCGCTCGGAGGGCCTGATCGACGGCTTTCCCGTGCGCACCAGCATGGTCGACGTCAATTCGATCGGCTCCGGGGGCGGCTCGATCGCTTGGCTCGATGCCGCGAAAGGGCTGCGGGTCGGGCCGCATTCGGCCGGCTCCGAGCCCGGACCCGCCTGCTATGGCCTCGGCGGCAGCGAGCCGACCGTGACCGATGCCTCCGTCGTTCTGGGTTATCTCGACCCCGACCATTTCGCCGGCGGCCACCTCAAGCTGCGGCCTGAGCTCAGCCGCGAGGCAATCGATCGCCTGGTCGCGCGCCCGATGCGCCTCACGGTCGAGCAGGCCGCGCTCGGCATCCACCGCATCGTCAACGCCCAGGTGGCAGAGGGCATCCGCTTCGTGTCGATCCGCCGGGGCCACGACCCCCGCCGGTTCACCTTGCTGCCATTGGGCGGCGGCGGCGCGCTGCATGCCTGCGCGCTCGCCGAGGAGCTGGGCCTCGGCCGCATCCTCGTGCCCCGGCTTCCCGGTGTGCTGTCGGCCGCCGGCCTGCTGGCCGCGCCCGTCGAGCACGAGGTCTCCGTCGCGCTTCCGCGGGCAATCGACGCGGTCGATCTCGCAGAGGTCCGGGCCACGCTCGACCAGCTGGACGGGCGATGCCGGGCGCTGATGGCGCAGGAGAACATCGCTGCAGCACACGTCACCCGGTTATACTTCGCCGATGTCTGCTACACCGGCCAAGGTTATCATCTGGAGGTGCCGTTCGAGCCCGCAGCCCCAGACCCGTTCGCCGCCCTGACAGCCGCATTCTACTCGGCGCACGATCGAACCTATGGCTACGCACCCAAGTCGCCCATCCGGTTAGTCAATCTGCGGACGGTGCACAGCGTCGCCGGCGCAACCCGTCTGCCGGACGAGTGGGCGCCCGCCAGACGGCCGGCGCTCGTGCGCAAAGCGCGCATCCTGCTGCCCGAGCGGCAGTCCGCCGTCGAGGCCGCGGTCTACGATCGCGCTGCGCTGAAGGCAGGCGACGCCTTCTCCGGCCCCGCCATCATCGAGCAGGACGACACGACAACGCTGCTCGGACCCGGCTGGCATTGCCGGGTCGACGCACTCGGCAACCTAGTGCTCGAACGAGCAGGCAACTGACAGGAAGCGCACGTGACGAGTTCAGCATCGCATATGTCGCCTTCACCTCCCGGTTTGACGCTCGATCCGGTTACCGTCGAGGTGGTCCGCAACAAGCTCGACGGCATCGCCAACGAGATGGAGCTGACGCTGCTGAAAAGCTCCTTCTCGCCGATCGTGAAGGAGGGGCTCGATGCTTCCGCTAGCCTGTTCACGCTGCAGGGCGAGACGCTGGCGCAGGCGGTGGCGATCCCGATTCATCTGGCGACGCTGATTCCGTGCATCGCCCGCATCCTCGCCGAGTTCCCGCTCGAGGGCATGCGCGAGGGCGATATCTACTGCATGAACGACCCCTACCTCGGAGGCACGCATCTGCCGGACATTGCCGTCGTCATGCCGGTGTTCGCGCGCGGCCGCCCGCTAGCGTTCGCCGCCACCATGACCCACCACCAGGACGTGGGCGGCATGGCGCCAGGCTCGGTGCCGACCAATGCCACCGAGGTCTTCCAGGAGGGCATCCGCCTGCCGGCCCTCAAGCTGCGGGAGGGAGACCGATTCAACGACACGCTACTGAAGATCCTGCGCCGCAACGTGCGCATCCCGGACACGTTCGAAGGCGACCTGATGGCGCAGGTCGCCGCCTGCACGGTCGGCGCGCGTCGTCTGTCGGCGCTGGCGGAGACCTACGGCGACAACCATCTCACCTCCATCTTTTCCGAGCTGCTCGACCGCTCCGAGGCGATGACGCGTGAGGCCCTGCGCGCCATTCCTGCGGGCATCTACCGCGCCGTCGATTTTCTCGACAACGACGGCATCGAGCTCGACAAGCGCATCCGCATCGAGGTCGCGGTGACCGTCGCCGACGGCGCCATGAGCGTCGATTTCGCCGGGTCCAGTCCGCAGGTGCGCGGTCCCTTCAACGTGGTGCCGTCGGGCAGCCTGGCGGCCGCCTGCTATGTCGTGCGCGCCATCACGGATCCGACCATTCCCACCAACGGCGGCTGCTTCCGGCCGATCACGCTGCACCTGCCCGAGGGCTCCATCGTCAATCCTAGGGAGCCGGCGCCCGTCAACTCGCGCACGGCGACGATAAAGCGCATCAGCGGCACCATCCTGGCGGCGTTCGCGCAGGCGGTGCCCGATCGGGTGCCAGCGGACAGCGGCGGGGAGTTGCTGGTGCTGGCATTTGGCGGCACACGGACCGACGGCACGCGCTACGTCACAGGCGAGCTGGTCGCCGGCGGCTCCGGCGCCAGTTCGGCCAAAGACGGCGTCGACGTCATCGAGACCGACGCCACGAATTGCATGAACCTGCCGGCCGAGGCGCTCGAGCTCGATGCGCCCATCCGCGTGCATCGCGTCGCCTTGCGCCCTGATTCCGGCGGCGCCGGTGCGCAGCGGGGCGGCCTCGGCATCATCAGGGAATACGAGATACTGCACGGCGAGGTGCGCTTCACGCACCGCGGCGAGCGCCACTTCATCGCCCCGAAGGGCCGCGCCGGCGGGCGCGACGGGGCAATGGCCCGCACCATCATCCATCGTGCCGAGGGAGGCGAGGAGACGGTACCATCCAAGATCGTAACTACGTTGCGTGCCGGGGACCGGGTCGTGTTCGAGACCGCGGGCGGCGGCGGCTACGGTGATCCGGCCCGCCGCGACCCGGAACAGGTGGGGCTCGATCTG
>VBAB01000270.1 GCA_005888525.1 Alphaproteobacteria bacterium | reverse complement strand
ATTGCAGGAGCCTATTGGCCAGGGGGTGCGCCGCGTCGGATTAGAACAGATCGAGATCGCCGAGGCGAAGCTTTCCAGCAAGGACGACGTTTCCGCTGCGATTCATGACGCGCGGCGATGCTTGAAGCGCGTGCGCGCTCTGCTCCGGCTGATCCGCCCTGGGCTCGAGGAGAGCGTTTACCGGCGGGAGGCGGAACGTCTGGCGGGCATCGGCAAGCTGTTGTCCGGAGTGCGCGATCTGGACGTGATGCGCCAGACCCTAGGCCAGCTCGAGAGCCGCTTCGACGCCTTGCCGGTTGGTGCGGCGGAGCGGCTGGCCAAGCTTGTGGCGCACGGTCACGGCCTCGGTCGCCGCTCTGGCACGGACGGCCGGCGGCAGGCGTTGTTGCGCCTCGGGCAATCGAAGAGATTTTTCACTGCCAAAGCCACCGCCGGAATCGAGCTCGGCCACCTCATCGACGGCGTGGGCGATACCTATCGCAAGGCGCGCAAGGCGTTTCGGCAGGCGTATCGGAAACCGAGCGACGAGTCCTTCCACATTTGGCGCAAGCGGGTGCAGCAGCATTGGCGCCACATGGCGCTCCTGTCGCGGGGCTGGCCCGAGGCAATGGCCGCGCGCGCCAGCGAGGCAAAGGAGCTCTCCCGGTTGCTGGGGGAGGACCATGACCACTCGATTCTGCTTGGCTTCGCCAGGGAGCGGGGTGCGTCAATTCTCGAGCCCCAGGACATCGAGGCGCTGACGGCGCTGTGCCGGTCGTGTCAAGCCGAGCTGCGGGCTGCGGCCAGGCCGCGTGGCGAAAGGCTTCTTGCCGAGCCGCCGGGAAACCTCGAGGAGCGGGTGGGGCTCTACTGGATGTCGGCCCAGGGCTTGGCCGCCCTGGCGCCGGCCAAGGATGCGCCAACCGTCAAGAAGGCGCCGAGCGGTCGGGTCAAGAGCGCGCGCTATCGCAAGCGCTGATGCCGACTGGAGCGTTCAGAGCGTGAAGCGATCTGAAGCGACCCTGCCCTGTGCGCTGGAGCGATCGGCCATCGCCCACCCGAGCATCGCGAACACTGCGGTTAGTCCGAACGACGCCATGAACCACGGCTGCCACAGGCTGAAGCTCGTGCCGCCCAGCAGCGCAGACGTCGCAAAGCTCGCGTAGAGATAGGGCTGGACTTGCAGCGAGGAGCGCGCCAACGAGCTGAGCACCAGGAGACCGATGACCAGAAGCATGAGCGCACCCACCGCCCCGGTTTCATACCAGGTCTGGAGATAGTCATTGTGGCTGTGCATGCCCGTCGGCAACCCGAAATCCGAGCCCGGTGCGAACTGGACATCGTACCCCTGCGGGCCATTGCGGGCGCGCGATGTGTCGATGCCGGCACCCATTATGGGGGCCTTGGCGATCTGGTTGCTCGTGTATCCCCAGATGGCGATGCGATGCTGGGCGCTGGGCGGAATCCACGTCGAGAGATAAAGCCGGTTTTGATACGCGATTATCGCCAGCGGAACGACAAGGATGATGGTCCCTGTCCAGGCCCACGCAACCATGCGTCTGGCCACCGTGGGCGCGAATTGAAAGGTGGCGAAGACGAGGGCAGCGCCCGCGAAAGCGATCTTCGAGGTGGCGTGCTTGGAGCCGAGGATCCCTGCCACGATCGGAACGAGCCCGATAAGCCACCAGTGCTGCCGTCGCGTCTTCGGAGCGAGGAGGAAGACCGCGAGCGCGGTGGGCCAGAACAGGGAGGTCATCGCCGTGATATTGCGATTGATCAGAAAGGGCTCCACAAACGTCACCCAGCCGCCGTCCAGGAGCATGTCGACCGGCTTCGGACGCAACGCCGGCACGATCGACATCATGATCCGGCGCATCAATTGCGAGCTGAAAGTCTCGAAGGATAATGCAGCGCCGCCGATCACCAGGCCCCCGTAAAGTCCGATCGCCATTGCGCGCAAGACGTCGTCATCGCTTACCGGCAAAGTGTTGGCGAGGAAATACAGCGCCACGGTGGACACGTAGAACATGGCCATCGCCAGATGCGCCGTCGCCGGGCTGAGTGACCAGGAAGCGTTGAGACTGAGATAAACGCCGGCCAAGACGAGGGCGAGGGTCACCGCCGAAGGCCTGTGCGGCGGCAGTCGAAGCCTGGTCGCGAGGTACCAGGCAACAGGGGCGACTGGCGAGAGCAGGAGCATGACAGGCGTGGTGAGCGGCACCCACAGGTAGATTATCACGCCGCTGCCGACCCACGCCGCCGTAAGCAGCAACAGCAGCTTGCGATAGCGCTCGACAAAGGCCGCCGGAGCGATCAACGCGATTGACCCTCGGCCGGCTGACTCGAGCGAGCAGCCCCGGCCAATCCGAGGGAGACCGACCATCGCGGTATTCTGTTCGGCCCGCGCACAGTACTTCCCCCATACAATGGTTACGCGAACGGACGCCCGGCTCTTTCGCCGCCGCAGCGCAGCCAGTCGGCCACGGTCTCCGAGATCTCTACTTCCGATAGCGGCGGGGTATTCACGTGGCTTCAGGAAAACTCTGGCAATGGTCCGAGGCAGCCCCGATCCAATTGTCTCCCGCGCTCGTCAGGGCTCTCTATCATGAAATACTCTGGCGTGCCCATTGTCGAATTGCAGGTGCTCGTGCCGCGGGCATCGGCACCCCAACGGCCCGGTCTCCTGGCCAATCAGTGACCGGCTCGATCGACCGACGCCGACGCGCTGCCATTGGTGGGCTGGTTCTGAGGCAGGTGGCGCAGCTCCGGATGATAGCCCTCCACGGCTCGCATGAGTGCGGCATGGATTGCTTGCACGTCCTCGGCGTCCATCGCGACGCGCAGCGCGTCCATGACCTTGGCCAGCTCGCCTGCCGGCATGCATGGCTCGTGACTCTTGAAAATGCTCGGATGCTCGGTCGGCGTGATGTTCTCACCCAGCAGCAGCTCCTCGTGCAACTTCTCCCCGGGGCGCAGGCCGATGTATTCGATGGCGATATCGCCGTCTGGATGCGTGGCGTCACGCACCTCGAGCCCCATCAGGCGGATCATGGATTTGGCCAGGTCGTCGATCTTCACTGGCTCGTGCATGTCGAGGACGAACACGTCCCCGCCCGCGGCCATCGCTCCGGCCTGGATCACGAGTGCCGCAGCCTCCGGAATCGACATGAAGTAGCGGAACGCGTCGGGATCAGTGACCGTCACCGGCCCACCCGCCGCGATCTGGTGGCGAAACATGCGCACGACCGAGCCAGAGCTGTCGAGGACATTGCCGAAGCGCACGATCGTGAAGACGACGTGCTTGCCCTTGCCGTTGGCGGCACGTGCTTGCAGCGCCATCTCGGCGAGGCGCTTGCTGGCACCCATGATGCTCGTCGGCCGGACGGCCTTGTCCGTCGACACGAGGACGAAGCGCTCGACACCGAATGCTTCAGCCGCCTCCGCCAGGACGACCGTGCCGAAGGTGTTGTTGCGCAGTCCCGCAACCGCGTTGTGCTCGACGATCGGCACGTGCTTGTAGGCGGCGGCGTGGTAAATCGTCTCGACGGTATTGTTCTCGAGGGTGCGGCGAACGAGAGCGCTGTTCTGGATGGAACCCAGAACGGCAACGATCTCGGGTGGAGGCGAACTGGCCGGCATCGACGCCATCCGCTTCGCCCGCAAAAGCTCCTGCGCCTCGCGTTCGATCTCATAAAGCTGCCCCTCGCCCACATCGAACAGCACCAGGCGGCGGGGCCCCTGTCGCAGGATCTGGCGCACCAGCTCCGAGCCGATCGAGCCGCCGGCGCCCGTCACCATGACCGACTTGTCGGCGACGTTGCGTGCCAGCAACGTGGCATTGGGGGGTATGGGGTCGCGCCCCAGCAGATCTTCCGCCTCGACCGGACGCAGATCGCTCACCGTCACGCGGCC
>VBAB01000269.1 GCA_005888525.1 Alphaproteobacteria bacterium | reverse complement strand
GCGAGCCCGCCGCATCGATAGTGGTCATCTCGGGAGCCCTTGCTGACTTGGCGATTGGGGTGGGCATCGCGTTCCAAAGGACCAGCCGCTACGCGCTTTATGCCGCCGTCGGGATTTCGCTGATTTACGCCTTCGCAGGTACTTGGCTTGTTCCTCGTCTTTGGATCGATCCTCTAGGGCCGATGCTGAAGATTTGGCCCGTCATTGCCCTTAACCTCGTGGCGCTCGCGATTCTAGAGGATCGCTGATGCATCTCTATTGGTTTCTCAAATATCTTCACATCATCGGCGCAGCGGTGCTGCTTGGTACGGGCGCGGGCATCGCCTTTTTTATGCTGCTCGGCCATCGCACCGGGAAGCCCGCGACTGTCGCCGCCATCGCCCGTATTGTCGTGATTGCCGACGTGGTGTTCACGGCCACGGCGGTGGCGGCCCAGCCGGCCACCGGGGCGCTGCTCGCCTGGAATATGGGGTTCTCGAGCTCTTTCGATTGGGCTGTACCTGGTGACCGCAGCCTTCTGGCTTCCGGTCGTGTGGATGCAAATACGCATGCGTGATTTGGCGTGCGGGCGGCGAACTCTAATCAGCCGCTTCCGCCCGAGTACCACCGGCTTTTTCGCTGGTGGTTCGCCTTTGGCTTTCCGGCTTTCGCAGCCGTGTTGGCCGTCTTCTGGCTCATGATGGCAAAACCGCAGCTATGGTGACGGACGTATACGACACGGCGATCATCGGAGGCGGTCCTGCCGGGCTCAGCGCCGCGCTAGTACTTGGTAGATCTCTAAGGCGGGTGATAGTCTTTGATAGCGGACGTTATCGTAACGAACGGTCCTGCGCTTTACATTGTTTTCTCGGTCATGACGGAATCGCGCCCCACGAGCTGTTGGACCTCTCGCGCGCCCAGCTGCGCCGCTACGATACCGTAGAATGCAAGAGGGAGCTGGTAACCTCAATCAGTCGCGATGGCGAAAACTTTGTCATTTGCCCAGATAGCGAGCTTCCTTTGCGAGCTAGGACGGTCTTGGTGGCGACTGGCGTGGTCGATGAGCTGCCACCGATCGTCGGCATAGAAGCCTTTTTTGGCCGCAGCGTCCACGTCTGCCCCTACTGCGACGGCTGGGAATATCGGAACGCCCCCGTTGCTGTACTCGGACGCGGCGCAAAAGGCGTCGGCCTCGCCAGAATGCTACACCATTGGAGCGCCGACCTTGTGTTGTGTACCCACGGCTCTTCAGGCCTGAGCCAGGACGATCGTGACAAGCTCCGTCAGCGAGGCATCCCCATCCATGAGGAGAAAGTTGCCCGGCTCGAGGGCCGAGACGGCCAACTGGAAGCGTTGGTCTTCGAAAGTGGCGATGTGGTGAATCGGAAAGCTATATTCTTCAATACCGACCAGCACCCCCGCTCGGCCCTGCTTGAAAGTCTCGGCTGCACTTACCAGGCGCACGGCGTGGAATGTGATGAGGACGGCGCCACTAGCGTGCCTGGCGTTTACGTGGCGGGCGACGCATCGCGGGACGTTCAGCTTATAATCATCGCGGCCGCAGAGGGCGCGCGGGCCGCTCTCGCAATCAACACGGCCTTGCTGCAGGATGATTACGCCCAGCGGCTGTAACAGGGAGCACTTGATCATGCCAATGGCCTTGCCAAAACAGCCGCAAAAGCTGCTCCTCGGCGCCTTGGCTGGAATTATCGCCACAGTTCCGATGACGTTCGTGATGACCATCTGGCACCGCCGCCTGCCTTGGTGGCAGCGGTACCCACTCCCGCCGCGGATCATCACCGACCGCTTGCTCACTCGCGCGCCGTTGCCCTCTGGACTCGTGCCGCCTCCAAGCCCGGGACGCGCTCTGGCTGCACATTTTGCGTTCGGAGCGGCTGCGGGGAGCATCTATGCGTGCCTGAGTCCTGCCCTAAGACATCGCTATCCCCTGCAAGCCGGTGTTTTGTATGCCCTCGGTATTTGGGGTGGCAGTTATTTGGGTTGGGTGCCGGCTACTGGCGCGATGGCTCCGGCCACCCGCCAACCGATGGCTCGGACGGCGATGATGATTGCCGCACATATTGTCTGGGGCGCAACGCTCGGATCGACGATGCGCTCGTTGTGCACACCGGAAAGGCGTAAGTACTCCGATATGCAAACCACACGAGTTCTGGCGAAAGAACCAAGCTTAATGGGCCCAACAGGCTAACGCCGCGGCCCATTTACCTCGTGTGAATGGTGTTGCGTTCCATACGGCGCATGCCGCCGCTTAGTCATCGTTGAGAGCTCGCCGAGCCGCCATGACGCCCCGCCGACCGGCAAATCCCGCGGCGACAGCGCCAAAGAGCAATGCCACGAAGCTTGCGAGCGCCGAGCTCGACACGGCCTTTCTGGCCGCTTCGCGCTGAGGCGGGGTTGCTTGTTTGATCGCTTCGGCGGGATTAGGGGACTGGGTGGGAGGGGGCGTAGTTTGGGTCTGGCGCTGAGGCAGGCTTTGCGTAACTCTGTCTCCGAACTGGCCGAGGGCTCCAGCAAGCGCTCCACCGAAGACTGAGCTGAGGACGAACGCGATGACTAGCGTGGTTGCCGCCCAGGAGAGAAGGCCGTGAACCAAGCCGTCGTCTCGGTCGCTCGAACCCATGGTGCGGCCGGCGAACCAGCCACCCACTGCTGCAGAGATGATGCCGGCTATAGCCCACCAAAGTCCCGCGAGGATGCCGACAGTCTGCACCGTGTCTCCATCGGGCGTTCTTGCGGTATCTGTCGACGCGGCTCCGATGCCGATCCCCAACAGGTTAAGCAAGATGTGCGTGACGAGGGCGACGATCATACCTGCAAAGACCGCGCCCCAGGAGAGCCGCCAGCCGGCAGGCTCAAGCGTGGCGGTATCCTCGATGGCCACTTCTCGCTGACGGCCGTTGCCGTATGGTTCACTTTGAAGAGACATGGTGCGTGCTCCTTGGTGCTGATCTCAAGACTGCGAACCCTCCTTCAGCGGATTTGTTCCGTAACGTAACGCCGTGGGACGGAACGATTTTCGCCAGCACGCCTACGCGTCTCGTTCGAAAGGCGGATTGCTCCGGCCAGGGTTGTCGGAACTGTCCGTTGTGAGGCACGTTCACCGAAGCAAAGACAAAGGCGGGGTCCTTTGATGCTTCGTGAAACGTGGTGGCAGCGGGCGATTATCTACCAAATCTATCCGCGCTCATTCCAAGACAGCGACGGGGACGGGGTCGGTGACCTCCCGGGCATAACGCGGCGGCTTCGGTATCTTGTCGACCTTGGCGTCGATGCGCTTTGGCTCTCGCCCGTATTCACGTCGCCGATGAGAGATTTCGGCTACGACATCGTCGACTATTGTGCGATCGATCCGTTGTTCGGCTCTATGCAAGATTTCGATGAACTGCTGGAAGCCGCTCACAGTTATGGGCTCAAGCTGCTGCTCGACCTTGTTCCCAATCATACTTCGTCACAGCATCCGTGGTTCATCGAGAGCCGTTCATCACGTCGTAGCCCGAAACGGAATTGGTACCTGTGGCGCGATCCAGCGCCCGATGGCGGGCTGCCGAACAACTGGCTATCGGAATTCGGCGGGAGCGCCTGGGCATTCGATGAAGCAAGCGGCCAATACTACTATCACGCGTTCCTTGCCTCGCAGCCGGATCTGAACTGGCGCAATCCCCACGTCCGGGAGGCGATCCACAACGTGATGCGCTACTGGCTTCGCAAGGGCGTCGATGGCTTCCGCATCGATGTGCTTTGGCACCTCATCAAGGATGATCAGTTCCGCGACAACCCCATCAATCCTGAATTCAAGGAAGGGCAGCCCCCGCACTGGAAGGTGTTGCCGCTCTATACGACCGACCGCCCGGAGGTGCATGAAGTGGTGGCAGGCCTCCGCAAAGTCGCAGATGAGTTCGACGACTGTTTGCTGATCGGCGAAATCTACCTCCCTCCCAAGCGTCTTGTCGCGTATTACGGCAAGGATTTGGAGGGCGTGCATCTCCCCTTCAACTTCGGCTTGCTGGAAACAAACTGGCATGCACGCAAAATAGCAGAGCTAATCGATGAGTATGAAGGTGCTTTGCCGGCCGGGAGCTGGCCCAATTGGGTGCTCGGTAACCATGACCGCCCCCGCATCGCAACACGTGTTGGCGGTGCCCAAGCGCGCGTCGCCGCCATGTTGTTGCTGACGCTGCGGGGAACACCAACTATCTATTATGGAGATGAGATCGGCATGACGGACGCCGAGGTGCCCGCCGGACTCGTGTGCGACCCGCTCGGTAAATCCGTCCCCGCACTTGGCCGCGATGGTGCGCGATCGCCGATGCGTTGGGATGGAAGCCGCTTCGGCGGATTTTCGGAAACTTCGCCTTGGTGTCTTTGTCCCGACGAAGGTCCGCCAAACGTAACAGAGGAGGAGTCGAACCAAGCTTCGATGCTGGCCCTGTACAAGCGTTTGATCAAGGCGCGCAGGCACAATCCGGCGTTGACCATCGGCAGTTATCATCCACTTGTGGCAACGGGCGACGTGCTGCTGTTCAGGCGCAGCCATCCGGGCTGCCCATCCGTGATGACAGCCCTTAATCTCGGAGACCAGCCAGCCGCTGCTATCCTGGAGGGGATCCGGTCAAGAGGACGTGTAATCGTCTCCACCCTCGCCGCTGATCGCGATGGCGAAGCGGTAAAGGACGAGATCGACCTGCGGCCGCACGAGGGACTTCTCATCGAGCTTTTGGGGTAAGAGTGCCTTCGCCAGCTTGATTCATAGAGCTACGAAGCCAATGCGATGTTCCGGAAGGTGATCGAATAACGCAGATCCGAGACAGCCGGGATGCTGTGTTCCCACTGCGTCCGCGCAGCACCGCGGAGGAGGTAAAACGAACGGGGCTCGAGGGTTAGGGATGCCCGAGCCCACCTGTCGGCAACCTTGCGCCTCAGTCGAAAGTTGCAGGGGGCAAGGAACGAGATCCCAATGATATCGCCAAACACGGAGCGATCTTTGTGCCAGCCTATCATGGCGCCAGGACGATATTCAGTCAGGAGAACCTGCTGAAGGTCGTCGGCGGTGATCTCAGCGAATGCAGCGGCGTGTTTCCGTACGCGAAGAAGGAAGTCTGGCATGTCATCAGTCCTTTGCAGCCCACCGCCATTGAAGTCATAGCGCCAACCAAAGGAGACAACCCGTCGTTTACCGAAGAAGCCATGAAACTCGAATTGCTTGAAAGGAAGGGTCTGCTTGTCTTTGACAACAGCGGCGGCGTCGGCCGCAGAAAGCATGTCTGGCGCATAACGAAATCCCTCAGGCAGATCTGACGCGCCAAATATGTTTAGCATTGGGAGCAGTTCAATCCTTGAGCTTGATGACGACGCCTTCGTCGGGCCTTAACAGAAGCGGGCCTCGGACTCGCTCTCCATGAAATTGGTCGAGATGAGTCGTGAGCAATAGACGCCCCGCGCCTTGCCACGTAAGCCGGCGCGCCTCGGGTACGAGGTTGAGTGCGACGAAGATGGCTTCACCATCCACCACGCGCCGGTAAGTGAGGATGTCGTTGCGGCTGGGTACGGGAACATAGTCCCCGACGATTAAGCCGGGTTCGCTAACGCGCAACGCGATCAAACGCTTGTAAAGCTGGAGAAGGGAACGATCATCCTTCTGAAGCACCGCGACGTTGCGCTCGGCGACGCCAAGCCCCATCGGGAGCCATGGCTCCCCCTTGCTGAACCCGCCGTTCAAGCTGTCGTCCCACCGCATGGGCGCGCGCTCGGGGTCGCGGTTCAGATCATACCCTGGCACGAGTTTTTCGAACGGATCGGTGACACGGTCCGCTGGGATCGTGATCTGTTCCATGCCGAGCTCATCGCCTGCGTAGAAGAACGGGGTCCCCTTCAGCGTGAGCAGGAGCATGGCCAGGTTGCGCGCCTGCGCTTGGCCCAACTTGCTGGCGATACGGTGCTTGTCGTGGCCGCCAACGACCCAATCGGGCCATGCCTTGTCGGGAATGGCATTGAGATACGCGTCGATATTCGCCTGGAGGGAGATCGCGTCCCACGGACTGTCGAGGAGAGCAAAGTTGAGCGGCAAATGCAGGCGGGGATTGTCCTGGCCATAAAAATGGCCGATGCGGTCGGTCTTGCCTTGCACCTCACCGCAGAGCATGCGCTCGTCGAACTCGCCGACGACCTTCCGAAGGTCGGCAAGATACGTCATTGCCTCGGGGCGGTCATCGGTAAATGTGTTTTTGTAGCGCTGGGGCGGCGGCTTGCTCTCATCGGCTTCAGGGTCGACAGGATTGTCGCGAAGAAGTTCGTCCTTGGCGAGGACCGCGCTGGCGTCAACGCGAAAACCGTCGACCCCGCGCTTCATCCAAAAGCGCAAGACCTCGGCCATTGCCTCTCGGACAGCGGGGCTCCGCCAGTTGAGATCGGGCTGTTCGCGAAGGAATGAATGATAGTAGTACTGGCCAGTAGTATCATCCCATTGCCAGGCGCTTCCGCTGAAGCGGCTCTGCCAGTTGTTCGGCGGCCCGCCATTGTCTGAAGGGTCCGCCCAGATGTACCAATCACGCTTGGGATTGCGCCGAGAGGACCGGCTTTCCAGAAACCAGGGATGCTGGTCAGAGGTGTGATTTGGTACGAAGTCCAGGATCAATCGAATATCGCGCTGATGCAATTCCTGGATGAGGCGGTCGAAATCAAGCGTCCCGAAGGTGGGATCGATAGCACAATAATCGGCAATGTCGTAACCGAGATCCAGCATCGGGGAGGGATAGACGGGCGTCAGCCAGACGGCTCCAATACCAAGCCATTCAAGGTAGTCGGTACGCGACAGCAAACCGGCAAGGTCTCCCTTGCCGTCGCCATTGCTATCTTGGAAGGAGATGGTGGCAATCTCGTAGATGATGACCCGTTGCCACCAGGGGATCTTCTCGTAGCCGCTCCTCGTTGACGGACTCAGGTGATCGCCGGAGGGCGCCGCGCCGAATGACGTCATGCAACAGGCTCTGGCATCCGTGCCGATGACATCAATGGACGTGCGATTTGGCCGAGCAGCTGATCGGCATTCTCTTCCTCAGCGAGCGAGAGTTGAAGCAGCTGTACCACCTCCGGCAGGCGCAACTGCTGGGCGAGATTGCGGGCCGTGATGTAGCCGGCCATCTCATAGTGCTCGACCTTCTGGGCCGCGCCGATCAAAGCGAGATCAGCTCCAGCTGGCTCCATCTTTTTCCCA
>VBAB01000268.1 GCA_005888525.1 Alphaproteobacteria bacterium | reverse complement strand
CCTGGACGTTCTTGGCGTTGGCGATCTCGCTGGCGAGCGCGAAGCAAGCTTCGGCGTTCTGCTTGGCAAAGCGGACGGCCCGGTCCTGGACGACCTTGAAGCCCGACGTCATCTCGTTCGCCGGCATCGCTCCCATCCACATGCCGGTGGCCTGCACCATGGCATCCATGAACTGGCCATAGGCGCTACGGGCCTGCTCCACGTTCCTCTCGGCCAGCTCGCGCAGCTGCTGGGGGATCTCAAAGGGGGGTGTCTGGGCCATGGTGTCCTCCGGAGGCTCTGGCATGGTGTCGCAGTTTCCTCTTCCGCGTACAAGCCTCTTTGAGCCCGCCTTAACTCCTGCATAGGGTTCCTCAGCCCCAGGACAGCCCGCCCGCTGGACCCGAGCAGGACTTGCGCGAGCCCGCATGCCCGACACCGAGCTCACGACCGGTCGCACCCCGCGCTTGCGACTCGACGCGCTTTTGTGGTCTCGGCTCGAGGCGCCGCTGCTGGCACCGATACGCGCCTTCCGCCTCGCCTATCTGCCGCTGCTGACGATCTATTTGGCGTCCGGCGCCCTCGGCATCGTTGCCGTCGCCGACACCTTCTGGGTGAAGCAGTCGCTCACCCTGACGCCGGCCGAGCTTGCCTCGCTGGCGGTATGGCTGCAGTTGCCATGGACGGCCAAGATGGTGGTGAGCGAGTTCGTCGACGCCCTGCCGATCCTGGGCTCGCAACGCCGCTCCTACACGCTGATCGGAGCCGGGCTGATTGCATGCGGCCTCGTTCTGCTGGCCGGCGCCGCGGGCAGGTGGATCACCTTCGCGACACCCGAGCGCATCTACGTGCTGGCACAGCTGCTGGTCGTGATCGGCAGCGTCGTGCAGGAGGTGGTGGCCGATGCCATGAGCCCCGAGGTCGTGCCACGCACGCATGCCGACGGCAGTCCCCGGCCCCAGGCAGAGATCGCCGCCGATCTCGCCATGGTGGAGGTGCTGGCGCGGCTGACCTACTCGATCGGTGCATTTGCCGTTGGCGGCATTGCCGGCGTGCTGGCCAAGTCTTTCGCCTACGAGACCGTCTTCCTCATGGGGCTCATCGTACCCGCCCTGTCGGTCAGCGGCGCGCTGCTCGTCCGGTTGCGCGGCGGCCGCACACGCACGCTCGACTGGCGCATCTTCGGGGGCGGCATTCTGCTGGCCGGAACGGCGACGCTGCTGGCGCTGTCTGCCTTCCGCTTCGCCCAGGAGATCGTGTTTCTGGTCTCGCTCGCCGTCATCTGCCTTATGCTGCGGCGCGTGATGGGCCGCCTGGCGCCCGAGGTGAAACGCCGCATCGCGGTCGCGGCCATCGCCATCTTCGCCTTCCGGGCGGTGCCGATGCTGGGCGAGGGCTACCGCTGGTTTGCCATGGACCGGCTGGGCTTCGACGAGACGTTCTTCGGCGTTCTCGCCCTCACGGGCACGGGCGTTGGCTTGACCGCCATGTGGCTCCTGACCGACGCCGTGGTGCGGCGGCCGGCAACCACGGTGCTGCTCTGGCTGACAGGTCTCGCCGCATTCCTGTTCCTGCCGAGCCTGCTGCTGGTCCATGGCGTGCACGAATGGACCGAGCGCGTTCTCGGGTTCGGGGCGCGCAGCATCGCGCTGATCGACGAGGCCGCCCAATCGCCCCTGGCGCTACTGGCCACCGTGCCGCTGCTGGCGCTGATCGCCGTGCACGCGCCGGCCGATCAGCGCGCGACCTGGTTTGCGCTCATCGCCTCGCTCATGAGCCTCGCCATCGTGGCGAGCCAGCTCATCACCAAGTACTTGAATTTGCTCTTTCCCGTGGACCGCGGGGCCTACGACCAGCTCCCCTCGCTGGTGCTGTCGGTGATCGCCATTGCCGTGGTGCTGCCGCTGTGCGTGATTTTGGGCGTCAGGCGGCGCCTGCGCTGACGGTTCTCGGCCGCACTCTTGCGCGTGCCACAAATTCTCCTTCCTTGGGTCCTTGTCTGGGCTTGCGGGTGGTCGAGCGGGCGGCCGGCTCAAGGGGCTCTATGCGCAATACCATCACGGTCATGAACGCCAAGGGAGGCGTGGGCAAGTCGACGCTCGTTCTGGCGTTGGCCGAGACACTGGCCAACGACCACGGCAAGCGCATCCTCGTGGTCGACGCCGATGCGCAGGCGAGCGTCAGCCACATGCTGCTGCCGCAGGATCGGCTGGAGGCAGTCCAGTCCGGAGGCCGCACGTTCGTCGATTTTCTGATCGGCGCGGTGCTGAAACAGTCCTCCGCCAAGTGGCAGGACTACGTGGTCGGCGGCGCCTCCGACATAGACGACGCGCGCTCGATCGACCTGCTGCCGAGCGACACGCACCTCACCTTGTTCGAGCGGGAGGTCTCCAAGGGCGAGCACGAGCGCGAGCTGCGCAAGACCGTGGGCGCGCTTTTGGGCGAGGCGCGATTGCTGTACGATCTGGTGCTGATCGACAGCGCGCCGGGCCTCTCGGTGCTCACCGAGTCCTGGTTGCGCGAGGCCGACTTCTACATCTCCCCCACGCGGCCCGATTACATCTCCACGCGTGGCCTCAAGTTCCTGCGCCAGTTCCGCGAGCGCGACCCGGACATGGGCTTCGCCGAGCCTCTGGGCGTGATCATCAACATGAAGGACGCCCACGCCCCCGAGGACGCCCAATACGAGGAATGGCTGCGGCAGGATGCCGAGAACTATTGCTTCCGCCAACCGATCCTGCGGGTGTCGTCGCTGCAGGCAGCCACCCGCTTCGCCCCTCGCCCGCGCTCCTACTGGGCGAAATATCCGGGCCAGACAGGGGCAAGCCTGCGCGAGCTCGCCGCCGAGCTGCTGGGGCGGCTGGCGATGGCCCAACCCGGAGCGACCTATCGAGGCGCGCCCGGCCGTGCCGCGCGGACCTGAACTCTCCGCCCGCCGCGCTTAGAGCAGGTTCGCTTCAGATTGAATCACCCGCTGCCACCGCGCTTGGCGCGCAGCTTGCCCCAATACTCCAACCGCTTCTTGATCTCCGCCTCGAAGCCGCGTCCGGGCGGAGCGTAGAACTGCTCGCGCGCCATGCCCTCGGGGAAATAGTTCTGGCCGGAGAAGGCCTCGACCGTGCCGTGGTCGTACTCGTAGCCGGCTCCATAGCCCTCCTCCTTCATCAGCCGCGTGGGTGCGTTGAGGATGTGCTTGGGCGGCGCCAGGCTGCCGTGCTCCTTGGCGGACTGCATGGCCGCGCCGAAGGCCATATAGGCCGCATTGGATTTGGGTGCCGTCGCCAGATAGACGACGGTCTGCGCCAGCGCCAGCTCGCCCTCCGGCGAGCCCAGGAAATCGAACACGTCCTTGGCTGCCAGGGCCTGAACGACAGCCTGAGGGTCTGCCAGTCCGATGTCCTCGATCGCCATGCGCACGAGGCGCCGGGCGATGTAGAGCCGGTCCTCGCCTCCCACGAGCATGCGCGCCAGCCAATAGAGCGCGGCATCCGGATCGGAGCCGCGCACGGCCTTGTGCAGTGCGCTGATCAGGTTGTAGTGGCCGTCGCGCGACTTGTCGTAGAGCGGCGCGCGGCGTTGCACCAGCTCGGTGAGGGCCGCACGGCCGAGCGGTGCCGTGCCGGGGCCAAGCGAGCCGAACAGCTCCTCGGCCATATTGAGCATCGTGCGACCATCGCCGTCAGCCATGGCCTTGAGCGTCTCCCGCGCTTCCGCGTCGAGCGGCAGCGGCCGCCCCTCCTCCTTCTCGGCACGGGCCAGCAACTCCTCCAGCGCCGCCTCGTCGAGCCGGTGGAATACCAGCACCAGCGCGCGGGAGAGCAGCGCGCCGTTGAGCTCGAAGGACGGGTTCTCGGTGGTGGCCCCGACCAGCGTGATGGTGCCGTCCTCCATGTGGGGCAGGAAGCTGTCTTGCTGCGATCTGTTGAAGCGGTGGATCTCGTCGATGAACAGCAGCGTCCCCTTGCCGGTCTCGCGCCGGCTCTTGGCGCGGTCGAAGGCCTTGCGCAGGTCCTGCACGCCCGAGAAGATGGCCGAGAGCTGCTCGAAGGCGAGGTTGGTCTCGTCCGCCAGCAGCCGCGCCGCCGTGGTCTTGCCGGTGCCCGGCGGGCCCCACAGGATCATG